>JAOPYP010000487.1 GCA_025964635.1 Actinomycetes bacterium
CGGATGGCGATCGCCGGGATCGGGGAGACCGACTACCTGCGCGGCAGCGACCAGTCCGTGCTGCAGATGGTGCTGGCCGCCAGCATGGCCGCGATCACCGACGCCGGGCTGACCCCGGCCGACATCGACGGGATCCTGCCCCCGCCCGGCTTCGTGGCGTGGGACGAGATCGCGGCGCACCTCGGCGTGCGGAACGTCCGCTACACGTCCACCCCGCAGATGGGCGGGGCCAGCCCGACCGCCGCGCTGCTCACCGCGGCCATGGCCATCTCGGCCGGGGTGGCCCACACGATCCTGGTCCCGATCGGCTGGAACGGGTACTCGGCGCTGCGGCCCCGGCCGGATGCCCGGCCGAGCAAGCGCCGGTTCACCGCGGCGTTCTTCGAGACCGTCCGCAACTTCTACGCCCCCTACGGGCTGCGCTCCGCGCCCTGGTGGTACGCGCTGTACCTGCAGCGGTACGTCGAGCTGTACGGGGTCCCGCCGGAGGCGGCCGGCGCGGTCGCGCTGGCCTGCCGCAACCACGCGCAGCTCAACGACAAGGCGCTGATGCGCGGCCGCCCGCTGACCATGGACGACTACCTGGCCTCGCCGTACATCACCGAGCCGCTGCGCAAGCTGGACTGCTGCGTGGAGACCGACTGCGCGGCCGCGGTCGTGGTCACGTCGGCCGAGCGGGCCCGGGACCGGCCGCACGTGCCCGTGGTCTACCTGGGCGGGGCCGAGGGGCACGCCAGCCCGGCCGACGAGCTGACCAACCGGCCGGACATGCTGCGGCTCGGGCTGCACGAGGCGGCGCCGCGGGCGTTCGCGATGGCCGGGGTGACCGCCGCCGACGCGGACTTCCTGCAGATCTACGACTGCTTCACCCACGTGGTGCTGCTCCAGCTCGAGGCGCTGGGGCTGGCCGGGCCGGGCGGCGCGGCCGACTTCGTCAAGGGCGGCACGATCGAGCTGGGCGGCCGCTACCCGGTCAACACGCACGGAGGCCTGATGTCGCAGGGGCATTGCTGGGGGATGAACCACGTGGTCGAGGCGGCCCGGCAGCTCCGGCACGAGGCGGGCCCGGCCCAGGTCGCGGACGCCTCCGTGGGGCTGGTCACCGGGTACGGCGACCTGGGCGACGGCAGTATCGCGATCCTGGCCCGGGGTGAGGCCTGATGCCCGGCAAGGTGATCCCGCAGCCGGACGACCTGAACCTGGAGCTGTTCCGGGCCATCGCGTCGACCGGCGAGATGCATGTGCAGCAGTGCGCGGCCTGCGGCGCGTATGCCCACCCGCCGCGGTACTACTGCGCGCGGTGCTTCTCGCCCCGCCACCGGATGAGGGCCGTCAGCGGGGCGGGCACGGTGTACTCGCATACGTTGTCGCACTACACGACCGAGCCGGCGTGGAAGGACGACGTGCCGTACGCCACGGTCGTCGTCGAGCTGGACGAGGGCCCGCGGATCGTCGGCGCGGCCCGGCACCCGGACCCGGCCGCGATCCGGATCGGGCAGCGGGTGCGGGTGGTTCCCGAGCCTCGCACGGACGAGTTCTCGTTCCTGACCGTTGAGTTTGACGGCGTCCCTGTTCCTGGGAGCGCGGCCGCCGTCGGCGAGGAGGCGGCCGGTGCCTGAGTCCCCCGTGCCCGACGTTCCCGTCCTGGTCGAGATGGGCGGGGGCGTCGCCGAGATCACGCTCAACCGGCCGGACAAGATGAACGCGCTGACCCCGGAGATGCTGGTCCGGCTGGACCAGGCCTGGGCCGAGATCAGCAAGGACCCGGAGATCCGGGTGGTCATCCTGACCGGCGCGGGTGAGCGGGCCTTCTGCGCCGGCGCCGACCTGGGCCGGCTGACCCCGCTGCTGACCCGGGCCCGGCAGGCCGGGGACGAGTGGGACGAGGCGCTGCTCACCGACCCGCTGCTGCTGAACCGGGCGCTGCTGCGCGGCACCGAGATGATCACCCCGGTGATCGCGGCGCTGCGCGGTCACGTGGTGGGCGGCGGCATGGAGCTCATGCTCGCCTGCGACCTGCGGGTGGCCGCGGAGGACTCCCGCTTCGGCCTGATGGAGGTCAAGCGCGGGCTCATCCCGGCGGCCGGCGGCATCGCCCGGCTGTCCCGCCAGGTGGCGCAGGCCCAGGCGGCCGAGATCCTCCTCGTCGGCGACCGGATTTCCGCGGCGGAGGCGCTCGCCATGGGGCTGGTCAACCGGGTTGTCCCGGCCGACGAGGTGATGGCCACCGCCCGGGCCCTGGCCGGCCGGATGGCCGAGAACGGGCCGCTGGCCCTGCGCAAGGCCAAGCAGGTGATGCTCGAGTCGTCGGGCCGCTCATTGGCCGACGGGTTCGCGGCCGAGGACGAGGCCATCAAGGTCGTGCTCCGCTCGGCCGACGCCCGTGAAGGCTCCAAGGCCTTCATCGAGAAGCGCCCGCCCCACTTCACCGGCGCCTGAGCTGCCAGGCGCCGGGCATCTACCACGCCGCCGCGGGCAGCGCCAGCGCCCAGGCGCTCACGCTCCTGGGCGGGTAACGCACGTGTGGCTTTGAGGTCTTTGACCCGTGATCCCGGGACTCACATGGTGATGGGGCTCGCTGAGGACTGGCCGGTCCAGGCGGACAGGAACCGCAGCGCTTCCTGGGACCGGGTGCCTGACGGAGCTGTCATGGCGAGGATGGCCTGCCCGTCGTCGTACGCCGAGCGCAGCAGTTGCCAGTCCAGGGTGAACGCACCTGCGACCGGATGCTGTAGAGACTTGGTCCCGAAGGTCTGGTAGTCGACGTTGCGTTCTGCCCACCAGGTCCTGAAGTCCGCATCGTGGACGGACAGGTCGCCGGCAACTTCTATCAGCCGGGGATCAGCGGGGCGTTCTGCCACGGCCATGCGCAGGAACGCTACACACGTACGCGCGATGCTCGGCCAGTCGGCGTAGCGGCCGCGGACCTCGGAGTCGAGAAACAGCAGTCGCACGAAGTTGCGGTCGCGACGGGGTATCTGGCCAAAGTCGATGAACAACGCAGCCGCGAGAGAGTTCCAGGCGAGCACGTCGAGGCATCGGCCGAGCACTATCGCGGGGGTGTTGACCAGGTTGTCGAGCAGTAGCTGGGTCTGGGGCCGGACGCGTTCCGCGCGAGTGGCGCGGGGCGTGACTTTCTTGTTCGTGAGCGTGTACAGGTACCTTCTCTGGTCATCACCGAGACGCAGCGCGTCGGCGATGGCGTCCAGCACGCTGGTGGACGCACCGGTCAGCCGCCCCTGTTCCAGTCGTGTGTAGTAGTCGGCGCTGATCATGGCGAGCTGGGCGACCTCTTCTCGCCGCAGGCCCTGCACCCGGCGGGACCTGCGCATCGCCGGCAGGCCTGCCTGCTCAGGGCTTACCTCCGCGCGGCGGGCCCGCAGGAACGCCCCGAGCTCGGTGGGGCGCGCGCTTGAACTACTCACCTGCACATCGTCTCACCCGGCCGCGGGGGCCTGCCTGGGACAACTTGTTCCTAGGAACGCTTCGGTCCTGGTTCCTTCTCGCGGCACGGCCAAGGCTGGGAACAGGCCGAAACCCTGTCGGCCACGTGAATGAGAGGTAGTCCCGTGCGTGAAGACATCACGTTCCCCAGCGACGGCCGCAAGCTCGCTGGCCACCTGTACCTGCCCGACGATCGCCCGGCCGCCGAGAGACTGCCGGCCGTCGTCGTGGTCGGGGCGTCATCGGGGACCAAGGAGCAGACCCCGGCAACCTACTCCCGGCGCCTGGCCAGGCTGGGATACGCCGCCCTGGCCTTCGACCATTCCAGCTACGGCCAGAGCGAGGGCACGCCGCGCAGCGACGAGAACCCGTTCGCCAAATCTGAGGACATCAAGAACGCGGTCACCTTCCTGACCGGCCGGGACGAGGTCGACGCAGATCGCATCGCAGCCGCCGGCGTGTGCGGCGGCGGCGGATTCGCGCCCTACACCGCCGTCGCGGACCGGCGGATCAAGGCGGTCGCCGCGGTCAGCGCGCTGCCGGACCTGCGGAGCACGCTCACCGACGGCTTCGCCGGCGACTGGCACGACCTGATGCACCTCGCGCAGAGCGCCCGCGAGGCCTACGCCCGCGGCGGCGAGCCGCAGTACGTCCCGTTCATGCCCCCAGGCCAGCAAAACGAGTGGGTGGAGAACGGCAAGCAGTACTACCTGACCGACCGCAACCCCGACCCGAACTGGAAGAACCAGACACTCCTGTGGTCCTTCGACAAGATGCTCCAGTACTCCGCGCTGGACATCATCCACCTGCTGGCCCCCACGCCCCTGCTGCTGGTCGCCGGCACCCGAGCCGAGACCCTCCAGCAGAGCCAGGCCGCATACGCCAACGCCAACGAGCCCAAGGAACTGTTCCTCATCGACGGCGGCACCCACTTCGACTTCTACGACAAGCCTGAATACGTCGAACCCACCGTCGCGAGAATCGCCAGCTTCTTCAAGACACACCTGTAAGGCGACGGCTCCGCGCTACGGCCAGAAGCCCGCCTCCAGGTGAACTGCCGCCCGGCCGGACATGTGGCCGTCCGGCCTCAGCCGTGGACGGCATTCTCCAGGGCGGCCAGGCTGCCCAGCAGGTCCTCGGCCGCGTAGGCCTTGACCCAGCTCCTGAGCATGACCGGCAACGGCCGGGGAAGCGCTACGTGGACCTTGGTGTACACGCCGTAGACATCCATGAGCTGCCCGCGCAACTGCTCCGCGGTGGTTCCCCGGGCGGGAACACAGACCAGGAGGTCACCATGGCGTTCCGATGACTCGTCGCGGAGGTCGGCCAGCGGCAAATGAATACGCCCGTACAGGCCGGGATGCTCCGCTGCCCACGCACGCATTCTGGCCCGGCTGGCCAGGGTGTGAGCGACCTCGTCTGGATTGGCGTTGGGTGGGAGGTTCTCGATGAGGACGCGGCGCTTATCATCACTCACCGTGACGCGGGCTTCTAGCCTCAGAGTGGTACGCCGGCCCGCTGCCATCGCAGCGAAGTCGCCCGTGACGGTGCAACCGTTGGAGAAGCAGGGTGGGCCGACGATGCTGGCCAGGTCCTTGCTGGTCACCTTGGGCCGCTGGATGACCTCACGGAGGGCCTCGATGATCGCCAGCGGGCGGAAGGGCGGCCTGAGGCCCTCCCGGTAGACGTTGCCGTTGATCAGCCCGACCGGCACAGGTCCCAGTTCCGCGCGCTCGGCCGCGAGCACCACCTGCCCGGCCCGGGATAGCCCGGCCTCGGTGTAGCGGTAGTTCGCGGCCGGATCGTTCCCGCGGCTGCCGAAGTTGCCCTCGCCATCCACCAGGAGCAAGGGCATCTTCCACGGCCGGGCCAGGTCGAGGAGCACCTCGTAGGCGTAGCCGGGGGCGAGCCCGATGCGCTCCTCCACCCCCTCCAGCACCTTCACGCTCCGGCGGTGCCGCCTGGGCTGGGCGCCCAGCGAGTCGAGCGCCTCGAGGACGGTGCATTCGACCAGGCCGACGCCGCTGCGCTCGCCCATCCGATTACCCCTTGAACTCGCCCATCCGATTACTCCTTGAATTGGCGCCGCAGGGCCCAGACATCCGCCTGAGCCGCCACCGGGACATCGACGTCGGCTACCAAGATCCGCCCCGCGGACCGGCGTAGCCTCTGCCAGTCGCGCCGGCCCCGTTCCAGCAGGCAGTCCACCATGCCATAGGACGTGACCACACTGAGCACGCTTAGCCATGGCAGGGCCCGGACCCTCGGGACCTCCGCGGGCCGGAGGGCAATCTCGGCCAGCGCGTCGCCCAGACGGCGCAGATTCTCTTCGGCCGGCTCGATCACCACGTCGGCATCGGCCACCGGAATCGGTTCTCCGTGCAGCCACAGGGCCGCGCTGCCGACCAGCAGGAAGGACACACCCTCCGCGGCGAGGATCGCGGCGGCCAGCACGGGTACGGGATAGTCGAGTCGTCCTTGGCAGCCGTCCACGGAACTAGGCCAGAGGAGGGGCAGGAGCCACGCTGGGACGGGTCACGGCCACGACGGTCAGCAAGTGCCCCAGCCCCGCGAAGTCGGCCGGGTTGGTGGTAAACAGAGGTAGGTCCTCGGCTATCGCCACGGACGCGATCATCAGGTCCACGGCGCGGCGGCGGGGTTTCCGGCCGGTGGCGATTACTGCAGCAGTGACCTGGCCATAGGCCCGTGCCGCCTCGACGCCGAACGGAATCGGGTCGAATTCGTTCTCGGCTCTCTGCAGGACGTCAAGCCGACGGGCCCGCTCAGCGTGCTCCTCATAGTTCTGCTGCTCGCTGGCGGGCCGCACTTCGTGGGGGCCGGCGGACAACTCGGCCAGGGTGATCGCACTGATAGCGACGGCCGCCGGCAGATCGGTGGGATCGATCAACTTCCGCAAGATCACGATATTGGTGTCGAGCAGTCCCAGCGAGTAGCTCTCACCGGCCATCGCGGATACCCGCATCATGGTCAGCAGCAGCGTTCTGGTCGGCCCGGAATGCCGCAGGGTCAACAGCCGGGGCGTTGCGTGAAGCCGTGGCAAAGTCAGCTCTCGGGACAAACCGGCGTCGACGACGGATCGGGATCAGTTCGCCGATCTCACGGCCGTCCCGGGTGACGGTGAACGCCTGCCCGCCCTCGACCGCGTCCATGATCTCTCGGGACTTGTTCCGCAGATCCCGCTGCGTGATCTCAGGCTGGGCGCTCATCACTCCAGTCTAGCCGCTGGTAGCACATCGTGCCACTGCGTGCTACCACATCAGAGGGCGAGGTGGCGGGCCAGGATCTCGCGGTGGTAGGCGGGGGCGCCGAGCAGGATCTCGGAGGAGCGGGCCCGCTTGAAATAGAGCTGGGCCGGGTGCTCCCAGGTGAGCGCGATCCCGCCGAAGACCTGGATGGCCGCGTCGGCGGCGTGCCGGTAGGTCTCGGAGCAGACGGCCTTGGCCAGGCTGGCCACCGCGGCCAGCTCGTCTTCCCCGGACTGGGAGGCTTCGCCGGACCCGGCCGCCGCGGTGCGCAGGGCGTAGTAGGCGGCCGACCTGGCGGCCTCGACGTCGACCAGGACGGCCGCGCAGGTGTGCTGGACGGCCTGGAAGGAGCCGATCGGGCGGCCGAACTGGTGCCGGGTCCGGGCGTGGTCCACCATCAGCTCCAGCACCCGCTCCGCCCCGCCGGCCTGCTCAGCCGCCAGCCCGACCGCGGCCCGCCGCAACCCCCGCTCGACGGCGACCCACCCGGCGCCGTCCGCGCCGATGAGGCGGCCCCCGGCCGCGGTGAAGTCGAGCCGCGCCTGCTTGCGGGTCTGGTCCATGGCCGGCAAGGGAACCCGGGTCAGCCCGGCCGCCGTGCCCGGCACCGCGAACAGGCTGAGGCCCGCGGCCGTGCGGGCGGGGACCAGGATCACGTCCGCGGTGGCCCCGTCGGGCACGAACGTCTTGCTGCCGGTCAGCTCCCAGCCGGACGCGGACGGCGCGGCCCGCAACGTGACGCCCGCCTCGTCCCACCGGCCGCCAGCCTCGGTGACCGCGAGCGTGGCGGTCAGGCCGGTCGCGCAGATGCCATGCAGGAGCTCCGCGGCGACCGGGTCCCCGTCCGGGGCGGCGAGCAGAGTCTGGGCGGCCAGGACCGCGGTGCTGAAGTACGGGCCCCCGCACACGACGCGGCCCATCTCCTCCAGCACCACACCCTGATCGACCAGGGATCCGCCGTCCCCGCCGAACCGCTCGGGGAGGGCAATGCCGGGCAGGCCCAGGCCGGCCAGCTGCCGCCAGGCGTCCGGGTCGGTGCCGGCGGGGTCGGGCATCAGGGCGCGGACCCGGTCCTCGGACGAGACCTCGGCCAGCAGGTCCCGGGTGGCCTCCCGCAGCTGGGACTGCTCGCTGGTGAACCCGATGAGCACCTGGCCTCCCGGAGCGCTGCCCTGACCAAACGGCACGCCGACCAACGACGGACCGATCGACGCCGGCCTGGTCAGCAGAGCCCAATCAACGCTAGTGTTGACAAGCTCCGAGTCTGGCTGGATGCTGTGAGTATGTCAAGGTGGCGGCGGCGCACGTGATTCTCGACTACGACGGCGAGGCGGCCGGTTTCCGGGCCGAGGTCCGCGCCTGGCTGGCGGCGAACCTGCCCGAGGACTGGCCCCCGCAGGCAGGCGAGCGGTCCCCGGAGGAGCGTGCGAAGTTCCGTCAGGAGTGGAACGAGAAGCTCTATGCGGCGGGCTGGATCTGCGCCTCCTGGCCGGCCGAGTACGGTGGCCGGGGTCTGTCCCAGCTGGAGTCGCTGATCCTGGCCGAGGAGTTCAGCCGGGCCAAGGCGCCGCTGCGGGCCGACTGGTTCGGCGACACGCTGGTCGGTCCCACGATCCTGCGCTGGGGCACCGAGGAACAGAAGAGCACGTTCATCCCGAGGATCCTGCGCGGTGAGATCAGCTGGTGCCAGGGCTTCTCCGAACCGGACGCCGGCTCGGACCTGGCCAGCCTGCGCACGTCGGCCCGGCTGGAGCAGGACGGGGAGGATGGCGGCCACTGGGTGATCAACGGCCAGAAGACCTGGACCACCCGCGCCGACGAGGCCGACTATATCTTCCTGCTGGCCCGCACCGAGCCGGACGAGCCCCGGCACAAGGGCATCTCCTACCTGCTGGTGCCGATGCGGCAGCCGGGGGTGGAGGTCCACCCGATCGAGCAGATAGACGGGGCGGCGGAGTTCAGCGAGGTCTTCCTCACCGACGCCCGGGCCCCGGCCGGCGCGGTGGTCGGCGGGCGCGGCAACGGCTGGACGGTCGCGATGACCACGCTCGGCTTCGAGCGGGGCGTGTCCTCCAGCATGAGCCACCAGCGGTTCGAGAAGGAACTGGCCGGCATCATCGACCTGGCCCGGGAACGCGGCGCCACGGCCGACCCGCTGACCCGCGACCGCCTGGTCCAGCAGTGGATGAAGGTCCAGCTGATCAAGTTCGGCAACCAGCGCTTGCTGTTCGACGCGCTCAACGGCACCCACCAGGCCGACGCGCTCCGGGCCACCACCAAGCTGTGGTGGTCGCGGACCCACCAGGACACGCTGGACCTGGCCATCGACCTGCTCGGCCCGGACGGCCAGGTGCTCACCGGCGACCCGGCCGGCGAGGGCAGCTGGATCCCCGGGGTCGGGCTGCGCCGCGGCCGCCCCGACTACCCGGCCTCGGCCCTGCAGCGGGCGTTCCTGTTCTCCCGCTCGGACACGATCGGCGGCGGCACCTCCGAGATCCAGCTCGGCATCATCGCGGAGCGGATCCTCAAGCTGCCCCGCGCGCGCTAGCCCCGGGGATGCCCCGGCGGGCAGGCGCCCGGCGACCGGATGAGCGATGAGTCGCCCAACGATCAGCTGCCCTGGACGATCAGGCAACGATGCCCTGGTCGCGGAGGCCGGCCAGCGCGGCGCCGTCCAGGGACAGCCACTCAGTAAGCACCTCATCGGTGTGCTCGCCAGGCCGCGCGGGCGGGCGCTGGATCGCGCCGGGGGTGGCGCTGAACCGGGGCGCCGGGGCCGGCTGGACCACCCCGCCGTCATGCGCGAACGTGCCCCGCGCCTGATGGTGCGGGTGCTGCGGGGCCTCGGCCAGATCCAGTACCGGCGCGAAGCAGATGTCCCGCTCCCCGTCCAGCCGGGCGCACCACTCGTCCCGGGTGCGCTGCCGGAACACCGCCGCGAGCGGTCCCCGGATCGCAGGCCACTGCTCCTGGTCACGGCGAGGCGGCAGGTCCTCCAGGCGGAGGCCGAGCACCTCCAGCAGGCGGGCGTAGAACCGGTGCTCGATCGGCCCGACCGACACGAACTTGCCGTCGGCGCACTCGTACACGTCGTAGAACGGCGCGCCGGAGTCGATGACGTTGTGCCCCCGCTCGAGCGAGTAGAGGCCTTGGGCGTGGAAGCCCCACACATTGGTCATCAGCGAGGCCACGCCGTCGATCATGGCCGCGTCCACCACCTGCCCTCGGCCGGTCCGGCGCGCCTCGAGCAGCCCGCACACCACGCCGAAGGCGAGGAACAGCCCCCCACCGCCCATGTCCCCCACCAGGTTCAGCGGCGGCACTGGCGGCTGCCCGGCCCGGCCGATGTGCGCCAGCGCGCCCGCGAGCGCCACGTAGTTGATGTCGTGACCCGCATGGTGGGCCAGCGGTCCGTCCTGCCCCCAGCCGGTCATCCGCCCGTACACGAGCTCCGGACGGCGGGCCAGGCAGGCACCGGGCCCGATGCCCAGCCGCTCGGCGGCACCTGGCCGGTAAGGGTCGAGCAGGGCGTCAGCGCGGCTCACCAGGTCCAGCAACAGCGCCGGGCCGGCCGCCGACTTCAGGTCCACGGCGACCGACCGGCGGCCCCGGGTGACGATGTCGCCGGGCACGGCCGGCCCCGCCTTGGCCGCGGTGTCCGTCCGCTCCACCCGGATGACGTCGGCGCCCAGGTCGCTCAGCAGCATGGCCGCGTACGGCGCGGGGCCGAGCCCGGCCAGCTCGATGATGCGGAACCCGCGGAGCGGCCCTGAGCCACCGGCCCGGTCGGTGTCGTCCACTGTCCTGCTCCCTTCCAGGCCACCCGCGTGGCCACCGCTCCCGCCACCCAGTGTCCCGGGTTGACTCCGGTCAGGAATAGCCTGACCGTGCCAGGCACTGCCTGACGCAGCTACCTCTGACACGACGAGAGTGATCACGGGCCGCCGCCCGGAGCCGCGCTGTCGCCCGCCGGTGAGCTGCGCAGGCCGGGAGACTGCCCGTTGGCCGACCCGGGCGGGCCGCCGCCGGCGGCCCCGGGACCGGACTCGGCCGGGGACGATTCCACCGGCTGGGCCGGGGTCACGTCGGCGCGGGCCCGGCGCTGCCGCCAGACCGCGAAGGACACCGCCACGATCAGGGCGACCCCGTTGAACATGTCGTTGAGCCACTGCACGCTGGTGATGAGCTGAACCCCGAAAACGCCGGTAGCCAGGACATAGACCGCCAGCACCGTGCCCCACACGTTGAACCGGCCCGGGCGCAGCTGCGTCGAGCCCAGGAACGCGGCCGCGTAGGCCGGCAGCAGCAGCGCGGGGCCGAAGGTGAGCGACGGCCCGCTCTGCGACGAGAACAGGACACCGGCCAGGCCGGCGACCGTGCCGGAGAAGATCAGGGACAGCCACGTCCAGCCGCCGACCCGGACGCCGGACAGCCGCGCGGCGACGCCGTTCCCGCCGGTGGCGTACATGTACCGCCCGGCGGGCGTCCGTTCCAGGAACCACCAGCTGATGAGCGCGATGATGATCACGTAGAAGAACAGGGCCTGGAAACCGAAGATCTGGTACTGGGTGAGCCTGGCCCAGGCGGAGGAGGTCGGCGGCTGCGGCTGGCTGTTCCCGCTGACGATGGTCTCGACCGCGCCCACGATGGTGGCCATGCCGAGGGTCGCGATGAACGCGTTGACCTGCAGCCGCACGATGATGAAGCCGTTCACCGCCCCGATGATCACCCCGATGAGGAGCGCCACCGCGATGGCGGGCCACATGGACCAGTGCTGCTGCGACTGGAGGAGCGCCACCAGCACGGCACTGAGGTTCGCGGTGGCCCCGATGCTGAGGTCGAAGGCGCCGGTCGCGAGCGGGACGACCACGGCCAGCCCGAGGAGCGCCGCCACGGCCTGCTCGGAGGCGATCGAGTGGACGGTGCCGAGGGTGAGGAAGAGGCGGGGCTCCCAGATCCCGAAGATCAGGATGAACAGGCCCCACAGGTACAGGCCGCTGAAACGGTCAAACCCGAAGTTGAGCCGCTTGCCGCTGATTCTCACTTGTCCGCCGGCCCTTCCTGGTCGGGGAAGCCCTGGTCGGGGAAGACCCGGCCCGGGGAAGCCCCTGGCCGGGGGACCCCCGTGGTGGAGGAAACCCCGTGGTTGGGAGACGCGCTGCCCAGCAGGCACTCCCGGCTGATGGCGCGGGCGGACACCTCGCCGCCGCGAAGGTCGGCGGCGGCCCGGCCGTCCCGGCACACGATGACGCGCTGGCAGATCGCGGCCAGCTCGTCGACGTCTGAGGAACTGATCACGATCGCGGCGCCGCCCGCGGCCGCCTGGACCAGCTGCCGGTGCAGCACCGCCTTGGCCCCCACATCGACGCCCTGGGTCGGCTCGTCGAGCAGGAACACCACGGGCTCGCGGCGGAGCCACTTGGCGAACATGATCTTCTGCTGGTTGCCGCCGCTGAACGACTCCAGGGGCAGGTCGACCAGATCAGGCGGCCGGACGCTGAGCCGCTGGAACCACGTGAGCGCGATCCGGCGCTCGGGGCGGCCTCTCATCGTGCCGAACCTGCGGAACGGCCGCAGGCTGGACAGGGAGATGTTCTCCCGGGCGGACAGGCTCAGGATCGCCGCGTTCCGCACCCGGTCCGCCGGGAGGTAGGCCAGACCATGCCGCATGGCCAGGTCCGGCCGGGATGGCGCGAGCCGCACCCCGCCAGCGGTCAGTACCTCGCCGGTGCGGTCGATGGCCCCGAACGCGGCCCCCAGCACCGTTTCGCGGCCTGACCCGGTGATTCCGGCGATCCCGGTGATCTGGCCGGCCCCGAAATCGGCCGAGAAGCCATCGAGCGACGCGCCCGTGATACCCCGCAGCGACAGCGCCGGCCGCTCCCCCTCGGCCGGCAGGGTCTCCGCCACGTGGTGCGCGGCGGTCAGTTCCTCGCCGACCAGCAGGTCGACCAGGCGGCGGTGGTCCAGCGAGGAGGTGGGCACGGCCGCCACCTCGCGGCCGTCCCGCAGCACGGTCACGTTGCCGGCGATCGTGAAGATCTCGTCCAGCCGGTGGGTGACGTAGAGGACGCCGACCCCGGCGGCTGACACCCTGCGGATGATGTCCATCAGCCGGTCCACCTCGGTCGCCGGGAGCGTGGCGGTCGGTTCATCGAGGACCAGCAGGCGCACCGGGGACCCCGGATCCTCCCGGAGCGCGCGGGCGATGGCTACCCCGGTCCGGGTGGCCGGGGACAGGCTGCCCACGCTGGCTCCGGGATCGACGGCCAGGCCCACGCGGGCCAGGTCGGCCCGGGCCCGCTCACTACTGCGCCGGGCCGAGATCGTGCCCAGCCTGGTTGCGAAGCCGGCCCCGATGGCCAGGTTGTCGAGCACCGGGATGCTGTCCACCAGGCCCAGATCCTGATGCACGAACCGCGCCCCCAGCCGGTACGAGCTGGCCGGATGCCCGAGCGGGAGCGGCTGGCCGGAGACGGCGACGGTGCCGGCATCGGGCCGGTGGAAGCCCGAGAGGATCTTGATGAGGGTTGACTTCCCCGACCCGTTCTCGCCGAGCACGGCGTGGACCTCGCCCGGGCCGATCGCGAGGTCCACGTCCTGGAGGGCGACGCTGGCGCCGAAGCGCTTGCTCAGCCCGGTGACCGCAAGAGCCGGGGTCGTGTCGGCCGGTGCGGTCATCGGGTCGTCCCTGCCTTCCTGGCTGGCCCGGCTGCGGGAGCATCCCGGGTGGAGGCTGCCCAGGACTAGGGAAGCTTCCAGAGCTTGCGGAACTGCTGCGGGTAGTTCGCCGGCACGTCATAGTCGGCCGCCGGGCTGAACTGGACGCTCTTGGTGAGCAGCTGCTTGGGCTGTATGCCGTCGTAGGGGTTGAAGGTCATCCCCTCGGCGTGCCGGAGCGCGATGTCCAGGTACTGCCAGCCGCCGATGTGCAGCGATGCGCCGGTGAAGGCGGCCTCCGTGCCGCTCTTGACGTCGGTCAGGTTCTCCACGTCACCGTTCTCGCCGGCGATCTTCACCTTCCCGGAGAGACCTGCCGCGGAGAGGGCGGCAGGCAGGCCGCCGATGAAGGGACCTTCGGTCGCCACCACGTAATTGATGGACGGGTTCCGTTGCAGATCTGCCACGATGGCCGAGTTGACCTTTCCACCGGTCGCATCGGCGACGGACATGTTCAGGTTGGTCACGCTGCAGCTGCGGCACTGCTTCTGCACATCAGCCTGGAACGCGTCGCTGAACGTCTTCAGATACGGAAGCTCGTCGGTGCGGACGTTGAGCGCATGTCCCTGGCCGCCCGAATCGGCGATGAACCAGTTAGCCAGGATCTGCCCGGTCTTCACGCCGTCCGGCGGCCCGCTGATGTTGCCGATAACCGTGGAATTCAGCGCGAGCGGCCCGACATAGCCGGCGACGATCGGCACGCCCGCCTTCTTGTACGAAGGAATAATGCTCGACCACACCGCCTCGGGCAGGCCGGATAGGCCGACGGCCGTTGGATGGTAGTTGAGCGCGAGCCTGAAGGCGCTCAGGACGGTAGCCGGATTGGCCTGCTGGTACTGGACCACCTTCAGGTTCCAGCCCGCGGCGCTGGCCGCCTGCCGGACGCCGACCAGGATCTGCGCGCACGCGGAGAGCTCGCAGTTCAGCCAGACAAAGGTTTTGCCTGATGGCGGGGCAGCCTTCAGCGGCTGGGTCAGGCCGAGCTGGGTGGGCGCCTTCTCCCACGTGGCCGCGACCGCCTGAGCCGCCTTAACTCCGGGCGAGCTGGCGCTCGTCGATGCGGAGCCCCCCGATGCTGAGCTCCCCGGGCTCGAACATGCACTGAGGATAACCATCAGCAGCGCGCAGGACAGGGCAGCAAAAACCTTTGGCCGTGCAATAACCCCGGTGCGGACAGGACTCGTCATCGTGGTTCCCGCCTGTGGTTGAGTTCCCAGGGACAGCAGAAAGAACGGGGGCTGTCTCATCAGTTATCAATACTGTGATCTGGACCATAGCCCAGCTATCGAATTCTCGTCAACACCATCGTTGAAAAATTCGTAACGGATAGGAAACAAGAGAATCCACGTGAGGGCACAGGAAGGCCCCCGTGATGGCCAGGCAATGGCGATCCCGGGATCAGCGGCAACTGACTAGGAAGTGACTACCTGGCCGGGCACTCCAAGTTCGGCGACGGCGCGCTTGCGCAACGTATTCAGATCGACTTTCCCGGTTGGCCCGCGGCCGATAGACGCGGCGAAGATGACGTCCCGTGGCGCTTTGTAGCCCGCCAGGCGCGCCTTGCAATGGCTGATCACGGCCTCGGCGGAGAGCACCTGTCCCGGTACGGCCTGCACGACCGCGACCACGGCCTGCCCGAACCGTTCGTGCGGCACGCCGATGACCACGGCGTCGGCTACCCCGGGCAGCGTGGCGATGACCTTCTCGACCTCGTCCGGGTAAACCTTCTCGCCTCCGGTGTTGATGCAGGCCGACCCGCGGCCGAGCAGGGTCACCGTGCCGTCCGCGGCGACCACGGCCCAGTCGCCGGGCACCGAGTACCGCCGCCCGTCGAGCTCCCGGAACACCTCGGCCGTTTTCCGCTCGTCCTTGTAGTAGCCGATCGGCTGCCGCCCGGAGAAGGCGATCAGGCCGGCCACCCCGGACCCCGGGACCACGTCCCGGCCGGCCTCGTCGATGACGCGCATGCCGGGCCGGGGCCGGAAGGACCCGTCCGAGGCGGCGATGTTGTCCTTGGTCACCACCGAGGAGCCGACCGTGATGGCCTCCGAGGCGCCGAACACGTCATTGATGAGCAGGTGCGGCGCGTGGGCGAGGAGCCGCCGCTTGGTCGCCTCGGTGAACACCACCCCGCCGGAGGTGATGGTCTTCAGGCCGGACAGGTGCCAGCGGCCGGGGTGGGCGTCCAGCGCGTCCGCCACCGGCCTGGCGAAGGCGTCACCGACCCAGCTCGCCGAGTGCACCTGCCAGGTGTCCACTGTGTCGAGGAACTCGACCGGGTCGAATGAGCGCCCTTCAAGCAGGACGATCGCCCCCCCGCGGGCCAGGATCGGCATGCAGCTGAAGCAGCCGGCGCCGTGCATGAGCGGCGCGGCCGGGAGCATCCGGCGGCCCTCGCGGGCCACCCGGGACCGCGCGTAGTCCAGGTCCGGCTCGTCCGGGTAGCCGCCGCGCGCGGCGTTGCCGAGCAGGATGAACAGGTCATCCTGGCGCCACATCACGCCCTTGGGCATGCCGGTGGTGCCGCCCGTGTACAGCAGCAGCAGGTCACCGCCGCTGCGCCGCGCGTGCCCATCCTCGTCCGGGCCGGGATCCGGGCCCGCGGCGGTCCCCGTGGCCACGGCCTGGTAGCTGACCGCCCATCCGGGGCAGGGCCCGGTGCCGTCATCGACCCACAGCCAGCTGAGGATCTGCGGCAGGCGGCCGCGGATGAGCTCGATCTGGGCGGTGAACTCGCCGTGGAATACCACGGCGCGCACGTCCGCGTTGTCCCACAGGTAGACCAGCTCGGCGTGGCCGTACCGGTAGTTGGTGTTGACCGGGACCAGCGAGGCCTTCAGGCAGGCGTACAGCGACTCGATGTACTCCGGGCTGTTGCGGAGGTACTGGGCCACGCTGCTGCGCCGCGGCACCCCGGTGGCCAGCAGATAGCCGGCTACCCGGCCGGCCCGCTGGTCGAGCTCCTGCCAGCTGAGGACCCGTCCGCCCTGGATGACCGCCGGCGACCCGGGCACCTCCGCCGCCACGACCTCCAGGACGTCGGCGATGTTCCAGCCGGTCATGCCGGCCGACCCGGCTGG
Source organism: Actinomycetes bacterium (assembly GCA_025964635.1). Classification (GTDB taxonomy): domain Bacteria; phylum Actinomycetota; class Actinomycetes; order Streptosporangiales; family Streptosporangiaceae; genus RYN-230. The sequence continues at coordinate 16,511 of JAOPYP010000487.1, forward strand.
ACGGGGGCCGCGGGATCATCCGGGCCGCCCGGGGGGCTGGGGAGGGCCGGGTGGCCAGCCTCCTTGAGCACCGGGTCGGTGTCGGCGCCGAGCACGGGCACCGCCGAGCCGTCCGGCGGGGTGATCACGTCGTCGAACCGGAACGGCGTGGCGGTCACCGTGAACTCCCCGGCCGCGTCGGCCACCGTCCGGAACACCCCCCGGGTGCGCAGGTGCTCGTCCGCGAGGATGGAAGTCATGGTCTGGTACCGCGCGGCGGGGACTCCGGCGGCGAGCATCTCGGCCTCGGCTTCCCCGGCCGTGCGGCTGGCCGCCCAGTCGCAGACCAGCTGGTGCAGTTCGTCCCAGTGCAGGGTGCGCGCCTTCACGTCGACGAACCGCGGATCGGTCCCCAGCCCGGGCTGGCCGAGCGCGCGGGCGGCCGCCCGCCAGTTCAGGTCGCTGACGATGGTCAGGATGATGAAGCCGTCGGCGGTGGGCACCGGCCGGTGACTCGGCCGCGTCTCGCGCAGCCCGGCCAGCTCCGCCTGCATCTCGTAGACGGGCATGGACAGCATCGCCTCCACCAGCGACAGGTCGATGCGCGTCCCCGCGCCGGTGGCGTCCCGCTTGCGCACGCCGGCCAGGATCGCGCCGAAGGCCATGGTGCCGCCGAGGATGTCGCCGACGAAGACGCCGGTGACCGGGGGGATACTGCCCGGCGGCTGGTAGAACAGGTTGGCCATGTCGAAGCCGGACGCGGCGTGCACCACCGGCGCGAACGCAGCCCGCCGGGCGTTCGGCCCGGACTGCCCCCACCCGGAGATCGAGCAGTAGATGACGTCCTCGCGGACCGCCCGGCAGGCCTCGTAGGTCAGGCCGAGCCGGCCGGCCACGCCGGGGCGCCAGCTTTCCAGCACGATGTCGGCCCGGGCTACCAGGGCGAGGGCGGCCTCGCGGCCCGGCCCGCCCGACAGGTCCAGGGTCACGCTGCGCTTACCCACGTTGAGCTGGCCGAAGAAGCGGCTGGACCCCGATTTGCGCGGGCGGAGCTTGCGCATGTGGTCCCCCTCGGGGGACTCGACCTTGATGACCGTCGCGCCGAGATCGGCCATCATCCGGGTGCAGTACGGCCCGGCCATCATGGTGGAGAAGTCCAGCACGGTCAGGCCGTCGAGGGGCCCCGGCGGGGCGGCGGGTGACGGCTCAGGCACGCTGGCTCCCGGTCCCCGGCCGGCCGGCCAGCTCGGCCCGCACGGCCGGGACGACCTGGGTGGCCAGCAGTTCCAGATGCCGGTCCACATAGGAGGCGGGGCAGGCGCTCGAGAAGATCACCCGGGTGGCGCCGGCCCGGATGTAGTCCAGCACCCGGCCCGTGCAGTAGTCCACGTCACCGACGGCCAGGTACCTGCCGGCCATGGTGGCGAAGTCCTGCCGGTAGGTCTGGGCCAGGGTCCGCATCGCGTAGTCGGTGGCTGCCGCCGGGTCCTCGTGCACGCAGGACCAGAGGTAGACGCCGCCCTCGATCGGCGGCTGGCCGTCCCGCTCCGCCGCGATCACGTCCAGGGAGCGGGCCAGCATGTCCGGGGAGTACATGTAGGGCAGCCAGCCGTCGGCGTAGCGGGCCGCGCGGCGCATCGCCACCTCCTTGCGCCCGGCCACCCAGATCGGCGGGCGTGGCTGACGGACCGGCCGGGGCGCGATGGAGACGTTGTCCAGCGTCGCGTACTTGCCGGCGTACGTGACCCGGTCCTGGGTCCAGAGCAGGCGGATGATCTCCAGGGCCTCATCGGTACGCGAGCCACGCTCCGCGGGCGGGACGCCGCAGGCCTCGAACTCGGCCGGGTTCTCCCCGCCGACCCCGGCACCCAGAACGAACCGGCCGCCGCTGACGTTGTCGAGCGCGGCGCCGAGCTTCGCGGCCAGCACCGCCGGGTACAGCGGCAGCAGGGTGACCGAGGTCATCAGCTCGATCGTGGACGTCGCGGCGGCCGCGGCGGCCAGGCTGATGAACGCGTTCGCGATGGGGATGTTGAAGCTGACGTGCTCCCCGGTGGTCAGGAAGTCCCAGCCCTGGGCCTCGAGCCGGCGGCAGGCGTCGCCGATGCCGTCGTCGATCACCGAGAGCAGGGCGCCGAACCGGACTGGCACGGCACCGTCGGAAGGGTCAGCTTCGGCCACCCGTGCACCGTAACCCCGGCCGGCCCGCGCCGTCAACGCTCGCGTTGAAAAGGTGGGCTGGACGGGGCTGGGGAGGGCGGCCGCCAGGCGGGAGCCGGCGGAGCCGGTGGTCAGGGGAGGACGCGGAAGGGGACAGTCTCGGGGCCGCGGACGGTGCCGCCGGTCCACTCGATCGAGCCGGGGTCGGTGACCTCGAACTCCGGGATGACCGCCAGCCACTCCTCCAGCGCCACCCGCATCTCCAGCCGGGCCAGCGGCGAGCCGAGGCAGCGGTGTGCGCCCGAGCCGAACGCCAGGTGGGCGTTGCGGCGCCGGTCCAGCTTGACCTGGTCCGGGTCCTCGAAGACCTCGGGGTCGCGGTTGGCCGCGGCCAGCGGGAACAGCATCCGCTCCCCCGCCGGGATGTGCCGCCCGTGCACGTCGGTGCCCTGGGTCGAGACCCGGGCCAGCATGACCGGCGCGTAGGCGCGCAGCAGTTCCTCGATCGCGGTGGACATCAGCTTCGGCTCCTCGCGCAGCCGCCGGCGGTCCGCGGGGTGCGTGCCCAGGTGCAGCAGGCTGGCGGACAGCGCGCTCCAGGTGGTGTCGGCCCCGGCGATCATGATGACCAGGGCGCTGCCGATCTGCTGCTTGCGGCTCAGCGGCTGGCCGTCCTCACGGGGCCGGGTCAGGTACGTGATCAGGTCCCCGGCGCCCATCCCGGACTGCACAGCCCCGGCCCGCGCGGCCGCGGCCCGCTCCCGGAGCAGCTCATCGAAGTAGCCGATCATCTCGCTGACCACCGCGGCCCGGGCCGCCTGGTCCAGCGGGCCGGTCCGGAGCAGCCGCACGGTCCACTCGATGAACCGGGGGGCCGTCTCGGCCGGGACGTCGAGCAGCCGGGTGAGCACCGAGATCGCCAGCTGCTGGGCGAACCCGGTGGCGGCGTCCCCGCCGCCCTGCTCCGCCAGCACCCGGGCCAGGGCGGCGGCCTTCTCGCGGATGAATGGCTCGAGCTCCGCCACCCGCGCCGGGACGAGGAACGGCAGCAGCACCCCGCGGTGCCCGGCGTGCTCGGGCGGGTCGGACGTGATGGGCGGCAGGAACAGCCCCTTGTGGCCGGGCCCGGGCATCGGGCCGCCGACGTCCGACACCCGCGAGGAGTACAGCTCCGGGTCACGGGTCATGGCCTTGATGTCGGCGAACCGGGTGACCAGCCAGGAGCCGCCGAAGCGGTCGCTGTGCGCGACCGGGCATTCCTGCTGCATCCGGGCCCACCGCTGGTGCGGGCAGTTGCGGAGCTCGGCCGAGAAGATGTCGTAGTCGTCGAAGCCTGCGTCGTCCGGCTGCGCCGTGCCCTCCCCCGGCGCGGCCTCGCTCACGTCCCCTCCCGGCTCATTCGTACTCCCAGGCCGGCGGCAGCTCGCCCTTGTGAATGTCCTGCCGGAGCACGAACTTCTGGACCTTGCCGCTGGCCGTCATGGGGAACTCGTCCACCACGTACCACTTGCGGGGCCGCTTGTACGGCGCGAGCCGGTCCCGGGCCCACCCGAAGATCTCGGCGGGACCCGCCTCCTGGCCGGGCCGCAGCATCAGCACCGCGCCCACCTGCTCACCCCACGTGTCGTCGTCGATGCCGATGACCTGGATGCCCGCCACCGCGGGATGGTCGGCGATGACCTCCTCGATCTCCCGCGGGTACACGTTCTCCCCACCGCGGATGATCATGTCCTTGAGCCGGCCGGTGACCCTGAGGTAGCCGCGGGCGTCCATCTCCCCGAGGTCGCCGGTGTGCAGCCAGCCCTCGGCATCGATCGCGGCCGCGGTCGCCTCGGGCATGTCGTAGTAGCCGGTCATGGTCTGCGGGCCGCGCACGCAGATCTCCCCCTGGGTGCCGACCGGCGCCGTCTCGTTCGTGGCCAGGTCCGCGATGCGTCCCTCCATGTCGGCCACGGGCTGCCCGATCGTGGTGGTCTGGTCCGCCATGGTGTCGGTCAGCAGGGTCTGGGTGACCACCCCGAACGCCTCGGTCTGGCCGAAGCCGATCACCACCGGGGTCCTGGTGACCTCGGTGGTCCGCCGGGACAGCGCGGCCGAGCAGGCCGACCCGCCGATCAGGAAAGACGACAGGCTGCTCAGGTCGCGGGCCGCCGCGTCCGCGTGCTCGACCAGCATGGACAGCATGGTCGGCACCACGAGCGTCATGCTGGCCCGCTCGGCCTCGATCAGCTCCAGCAGCAGCGCCGGGCTGAAGCCGGGCATCAGCACGTGCGTGCCGCGCAGCGCGAGGGCGCCCAGCACGCCATGCACGCAGCTGCCCACGTGGAACAGGGGCATGGGGTTGACGTAGACCCCGCCGTCCGGCATGCCACAGTGCCTGGCCGCGCCGCGCGCGGAGTGGATCGCGCCGTGATGGTGGAGCATGCAGCCCTTGGGGTCGCCGGTGGTCCCGGAGGTGTACTGGATCTGGGCCGTGTCCCCCGGCCTGACCTCTGGCAGCACGGTGCCGGGCCGTCCGCTGGCCAGGAACTCCTCCCAGCCGCCGAAGCTGACCGCCTCGCGCAGCCCGGGCAGGTCGCCGCGCAGCTCGGCGATGACCTGGCCGCTGCGCTGGCCGAGCTGCTCCTCGCTGTAGAACACCCCGGCTGACCGGGACTGGCGCAGCACGTAGGCCAGCTCGCCGCGGCGCAGCGCCGGGTTGACGGTCACCAGCACCAGGCCGGCCAGGGCCGCCCCGAGCTGCAGCACGACCCATTCCGGCCGGTTGACCGACCACACCGCGACGTGCTGGCCCGGCTCGAACCGGGTCAGCAGCGCCCGGGCCGCCCGGTCGGCCTCGGCGGCCAGCTCGCGGTAGGTCCAGCGGCGGCGCTGCGCCGGGTCGGCGACCCCGGCCACGAGCGCGTCGCGCTCCGGGACCTCCGCGACCACGCGGGTGAACAGCGCGCCGATGGACTCTGCGGGCTGGGCCCCGGGATGGTCAGCGGGACGGTACGCGCTCGTCAGTCGGCCGTCGTTGGTCACTGGCGTCTCCAGTCCGTCATCGGCACCGGCCCGGCCGGCGCCCTGGGGCCGCCGCAGGACATCCCGCGGGGCAGCGGCCGCCCGGCCAGGATAATCAACATAAGTGTTGACCCGATCGCCGCTGGTGTCAACGATGCGGCCGGCGCGGGCTGGATGACCCCGGGCGCGGGACCTGGGGGGCGGTCAGGAGGCGAGCGCCTGGTCGTGGGCCGTGATCGTGGCGATCGCGCATGTCTTGCCGCTGGCCCCGCGGGCGGTGACCTGGGCCACGCCCAGGGTCCGGCCGCGGTGGAGGACCTCGGCGGTGTACGTGATCGTGTCGGTGGCCGGCACGGACCGGGCATAAATCACCCGGATGGACGAGGTCTGGAGCGGGCTGGCGTCCGCATGCAGGGCCAGGGACCCGGCGATCTCGGCGGCGCACAGCAAGATGCCGCCGTGCGTGTTGCCCATCGGGTTCGCGAAGTCGTCCGAGCCGGGCACGGTCAGGATCACCGCCCCGTCCCCGTGGCGGGCCACAGCGCCGAGCAGCGCCATGGTCGACTCCGGGCTGGCCGGATCATCCGGGCTGGGCGGCGCGCTCCCCGGGCCTGGCCCGCCGGGCAGGTTCTGCGGCGCGGGCAGGTAGCGGGCCCGGGTCGTGGCGGTCGCGATCACCGCGCCCGTGCTGTCCGTGACCGTGCCCTGGCCGAGGGCGCCGCCGGGTTCGAGGCTAACCGGCCAGCCCTGCCCGGTCAGCACCGAGCCGTCGGCGGGCGGGGGCGCCGCCAGGTCGATGGACAGTTCCGTGCTCACCGGCCAGTAGTCCTCTGGGCGGCCCGCGAGCAGGGCGTTGCCCAGCAGGTCGTCAAGGAACACGCCAAGCGACCCGGCGCAGGGCCCGGCGTTGCAGCCGCGCATCCAGGGGCCGGTGCGCATCTGGGCCCGGGCCAGCTGACCCTCCTTCGCGGCGGCGCCGACCCGGAACAGGGCCTCGGGCCGGCCGGGCGGGGTCGTGACGACCGAGGCCGGGATCGAGCCCGCACCATTCACGTGTCCTCCCTGGACCGCCGGGGCCTGGCGGCCACCTTGACCTTCTACACTACGGGATACATACTTCCTTTACACGTCCAATGTTGGCTGGCCGCCGGTCTCCGGAGGGTCAGCTGCCCCGGGATGTGCGCCGCCGCCGTCGGCGCTGGGAGGACCAGTCGTGCACTTCGGGCTCAGCGAGGATCAGGCCGCGGTCCGGGACAGCGTGCGCGGGTTCGCCCGGGACAAGCTCGCCCCCGGCTACCTGGAACGGGCCAAGTCGGATCAGTTCCCCTGGGACGCTCACCGGGAAATCGCGGGGCTGGGCGTGTTCGGGCTGCTGGCCGGCGAGGAGTTCAATCCGCTGCCCGCCGAGGATTTCGTCGCCGCGGGCCTGGCCGTGGAGGAACTCGCCTACGCCGACTTCAACCTGGCCAACGCGGCCATCCCGGTCCTGCTGATGACCTCGCTCATCGCGCGGCACGCCGGCGAGGCGGTCCGGCAGCGCTGGCTGCGGCCACTGGTCGGGGGCGACGCGTATGTATGCCTGGGGCTGACCGAGCCCGGCTGCGGCTCGGACGTCACCGCGATCCAGACCACCGCCACCGCCACCGCGGACGGCTACCTGATCAGCGGTGAGAAGGCCTCGGTCACCATGCTCAGCCACGGTGACGCGATCATCGTGATCGCCCGGACCACGCGCGACGGCGAGACGCTGGGTCCCTCGGCGTTCCTGGTTCCGCTGGACGCCCCGGGGATCAGCAGATCCCCGCTGCAGGACACCGGCTGGACACCGATGGGCCGCGGCCTGCTGCATCTCAACCGGGTCGAGGTGCCGGCGAGCGCCCTGCTCGGCACCGAGGGAGCCGCCTTCCGCAGCGTGCTCGGCGGGTTCGACTTCACCCGGCCCCTGCTCGCGCTGACCGGCATCGGCTGTGCCCAGGCCACGCTGGACGAGACCGCCGGCTACGTCAGCGAACGGCAGGCGTTCGGGACGCCGCTGGCCCGGTTCGAGGGCGTGTCGTTCCCGCTGGCCGAGCACGCGACCCACCTGGAGGCGGCCCGGCTGCTGTGCTACTCCGCGCTGTGGCATCGTTCGGCCGGGCAGCCGCACACCGCGCTGGCCGCCATGACCAAGTGGTACGGCCCCTATCACGCCAGCCAGGCCATCCGGGACTGCCTGCTACTGCACGGCAACGTCGGGTACTCCGCCGAGTTCCCGCTGGAGCAGCGGATGCGGGACGTGCTGGCGGTGGAGATCGCCGACGGCACGGCCCAGATCCAGAAAATCATCATCGCGCGGGAGCTGTTCGGCCGGCAGTTCGTGCCCTACGGGCGCTGACCAGCCCGGCTGCCACCGAGAGCCCCGCGACCACCGCACCGGGAGGGGAAAGCAGATGCCGATCCGCGCAATGACGCCGGAGCTGACCGGGCCCTACTACGAGCAGGGACTCTGGCGGCCCGAGACCCTGACTGACCTGCTGGACGCGCACGTCCGGCGCGCCCCCGGTGCGCTGGCCGTGGCCGACCAGCACGAGCGGCTGACGTACGCGGAGTTTGCCGAGCGGAGCGCCGCGTTCGCGGGCTGGCTTGTCTCCCGCGAGATCGAGCCGGGCTCGGTAGTGGCCATCCAGACCGGGAACCGGGTCTCCCTGGCCCTGGCCCATCTGGCCTGCAACCGCGCGGACCTGGTCTTCGTCCCGCTGTCCACGCACTGGCGGCGGACCGAGATGGAGAGCCTGCTGCGCCGGTCCGGGGTCAGCGTGCTGGTCCTGCCGCCCGCCACCGAGCAGACCGACTTCTTCGCCACCGTCAACGCGATGCGCGGTGACCTGCCCCGGCTCCGTTTCGTGGGCGGCACCGACGGGCTGGCCGCGGACTTCGACTTCGACGCGGTGCTGAAGGCCGGCCCGGCGGCCCAGCATGGCCCGGCACCGGCTCGGCCGCGCCGGGCCGACGATCCCCGGTTCATCACCATCACCTCGGGCACCACGGACACGCCGAAGATGTCGCAGTGGACCGACAACAACCTGTCCTTCCTGCTCCGCGACTACGCCAGGGCGGTCGGGATGGGTCGCGGGGACGTGGCGGCGGCAATCGCGCCCGCCAACACCGGGGCGACCGGGTACCTGTTCCCGGTGCTCGCCCCGCTGCTGTGCGGGGCCGGGGCGGTGCTGCTGGAGGACTGGGGGCCGGAGGCCGCGCTGGACCTGCTGGAAGCGGAGCGGGCCACGCACGCCGCGGCCATCCCCACCCAGCTCGTGCGGATGCTGCAGGATCCCCGGATCGGGGCGCGGGACTTCGGCGCGGTCCGGGTCATCACCAGCGCCGGTGCCCCGCTGACCCCGGACACGGCCCAGCAGACTGAGGAGACGTTCGGGTGCGCGGTCACCACGGTGTACGGCAGCACCGACGGCGGGGTCATCACCGTGACCAGGACGACCGACCCGGTGGGCAAGCGGCGCACGACCGTGGGCCGGCCTATCCCGGGCGGCGAGGTCGTGCTGCGCGACCCGGTGGGCGAGCCGGTGCCGGCCGGCACGGCGGGCGAGGTGACCTGGCGGACCCCGACCAAGTCGTTCGGCTACCTGAACGACGATGAGCGCACCGGGGCCATGTTCCGCGGCGACGGCTGGTTCTACTCCGGCGACCTGGGCAGCCTCGACGAGGACGGGTACCTGTCCATCACCGGGCGGAGCAAGGACCTGATCATCCGCGGCGGCCAGAACATCAGCCCGCTGGAGATCGAGCAGATCGTCGCGCGGCACGGGGCCGTGTCCGAGGTCGCCGTGGTCGGCATCCCCGACCCGGTGTTCGGGGAGCGGACCTGCGCCTGCGTGGTACTGCGGCCCGGGGTGGCGGGCCTGGGCCTGGACGAGCTGGCCGGGTACATGCGGGCCGAGGAGATCGCGCCGTACAAGCTGCCCGAGCGGCTGGAGATCTTCGCCGAGCTGCCCCGGACAGCCGGCGGGAAGCTGAGCAAGGTGACGCTGCGCTCCGAGGTCGTGGAGCGGATGGCGGCGCGGTAGGCGCGGGCGGCCCGGCCCCCGCCCGTAAAATGTGGGCCTGGTTGACCTGGGCGGATCGGAGAGGACCACATGGCTGCGCGGCGCACGCCGGGTGAGGGGACGGCCGAGCGCGGGCGGCCGCAGGTCAGCGCGGGCAGCGCGCGCTCGCAGCTGCTGACCGTGCTCGGCGAGCTGGTCATGCCCAACGGGAACTCGGTGTGGACCTCGTCGCTGCTGTACGTCCTCACCGGCCTGGGCATCGAGGAGCAGACCGCCCGGCAGGCCATCGCACGCGGCGCGGCGGCCGGCTGGATCACCCCGCACCGGCAGGGCCGCGAGGTGCAGTGGGAGCTGACCCCGGCCGGGCGGCGGCTGATCGACCAGGGCGCCGAGCGCGTCTACTCGATGAGCGGCGAGACACCGCCGTGGGACGGCAACTGGCTGATCCTGCTGGTCAGCATCCCGCAGCAGCAGCGCGCCGTGCGCAAGAAGCTGTACGCGGCGCTGAGCTGGGAGGGCTTCGGCAACCCCACGCCCGGGGTCTGGCTGTCACCGCACCCCGACCGCCAGGCCGGGGTGGAGCAGGTGATCGGCTCGCTCGGGCTCCGGGAGTCCACGCTGGCGTTCGTGGGCAGCTCGATGTCGATCGGGCTGCGGGACGAGGAGATCGTCCGGCGCGCGTGGGACCTGGACGAGGTGACCAGCGAGTACCAGCAGCTGCTGGTCCGGTTCAGCGGGCTGCAACCCGAGCCGGGCGACCCGCTGCTGTTCACCCACGTCCAGCTGGTCAGCGAGTGGCAGCGGTTCCCGTTCCTCGATCCGCAGCTGCCCGCCGAGCTGTGCCCGGACTGGATCGGGCGCCGTGCCGCCGTGGTGTTCCGGCAGCTGCGGGCCCAGTGGTACGACGACGCCCAGGCGCGCTGGCGCGAGGTGGTCAAGGAGACATCACCCGCCTAGGGTGGCCCGGCGATCAGACGCCGCGGGCGATGAAGGCCAGCAGCTGATCAGTGAGCTGCCGGGCGAACTGCCCGGGCACTCCGCGCAGCGGCCCTTGCGTGATCAGGACGGCCATGCCGTGGACGCTGGACCAGACGGGGTACTCCGCATCTGGCCGTCGCTCGGCCGGAAGAACCCCGGCCGTGACGAGCTCGTCGAGTCCCCGGCCGAGAAGCTGGAACGGCGTGGGCCGGTGCCCGTCGGCGGTATCGCCGGCGTACTCCAGATGCCTGGGCACCGCAAAGGCCGTCTCGAAGAGGCCCGTTTCCTGGGTCGCGAAGTCCAGGTAGGCAACCCCCAGCGCGCCGAGCCGGGCGATAGCCGCCTGCTTCGCGTCGCCGCCTCCGGGCACGGCCGCGACCTGCTCCAGCATCCGCCCGGCGAGCTGGTCCATGGCCGCGACACAGACCTCAGCCAGCAGGGCGTCTCGATCGGCGAAGTGACGGTAGGCGGCATTGGGCACGACGCCGACCCGGCGGGTGGCCTCACGGAGAACCACGGCATCGGGTCCCCCGGCCTGCGCGAGTTCCAGCCCGGCCGCGATCAGCGCGCTGCGGACCTGTCCCGCCGGCCGCCGGCGGGACGGAGGGTGTGGCGCGGCGATCATGATGGCATCCTCACTGGTGGACAGCGTACACCGCTGTCCGCCCGGGCTGGTGCAGGTCCGTCTGCGGCGAAGACCCCGCTTGGTGGACACTGTCCACTTCCCGGCGTATGGTGGACGGTGTCCACATAATTCAGCTGGAGGCACCGTCATGACCGGCACCGTCACCACCCTCACGGCCCGCAACGCCGACTTCGCGCAGCACAGCTTCGTCCCGGGCGCATCGATGATGCCCGCGCTCCAGACGATCGTCATCGGCTGCGTCGACCCCCGCGTCGACCCTGCCCACGTCCTCGGCCTCGCCAACGGGGAGGCCCTGGTCATCCGGAACGTCGGCGGCCGCTACACCCCGGCCGCGCTCCAGACGATGGCGACCCTGCGCCTGATCGCCCAGGCCGAAGGGGCGGGGACCGGGCCGGGGTGGAACCTGATCGTGCTGCAGCACACAGACTGCGGGATCACCCGGCTCGGCGGGCATCCCGGCCTCCTGGCCTCCACGTTCGGCATCGAGGAGGCGGATCTCCCCGCCAAGGCCGTCGGTGATCCCCGCGCCGCCGTCGCCGTCGATGTGGCAGCGATCAAGGACAACCCGTTCCTGCCTGCTGAGTTCATCGTGTCCGGCCTCGTGTACGACGTGCGCACCGGGCTTGTCGAGACGGTTGTCGCACCATCGCTGCTGCGGGCGAGCACCGCGGCATGAGCCGGGCTGCGGAGGCGCGGCCCGGGGCGGCCAGCCGTACCCGCTAGCCCGTTTCGCCCGCCTGCAGGGCGTCGATGTCGTCCGGGCGGTAACCCAGCTCGCCCAGGATCTCCCGGGTGTGCTGCCCGGCCCGGGGCGGTCCGGCGGCCCGGTGCCGCTGGGCGCCGTCGTAGCTGACCGGGGCGTCCACCGATTCCACTCCCGCGCCGTCGATCTCGACCCAGGCCCCCGCGGCCCGCGCCTGCGGGTCGGCGAGCACCTCGGCCGGGGTCTGCACCGGGGCCCAGAACACGTCGTGGTCCTCGAAGGCCTTCGCCCAGTCGGCCAGGGGCCGGGCCGCGAAGGCCTCGTCGAGGATCGCGATCACCTCGCGGCGGTTGCCGGCCAGGCTGCGCGGCGAGCCGAACCGCTCGTCGCCGAGCAGGTCGGGGCGCCCGATGGCGGCCAGCACCTTGGGCAGCTGGCGCGCGGCCTGCACGCCGACCAGGAAGAACCAGCGGCCGTCCGCCGCGGCGTAGGAGTTGTACATCGGGGTGGGGCAGTTGTCCCGCGGGTACGGCGGGCGCGGGCGGCCGCCCATGGCCGCCACGCCGAGTTCCCCGGCCAGTGCCCACATACCGGTACGCAGCAGTGACACGTCCACCATCCGGCCCCGGCCGGTCTGCTGCCGCTCGTGCAGGGCGGCCAGGATGCCGGCCACCCCGGTCATCGCGGTGAACGTGTCACCGAGCCCCTGCATCAGCGGCGCCGGCGGCTCGCCCTGGGTGGTCATCTCGTGCGAGATCCCGGTCCGGGCGAAGAACGAGGCCAGGTCGTAGCCGGCCCGCTCCTGGTCCGGCCCGGTCCAGCCGTAGGCGGTCAGCGAGCAGAACACCAGCCGCGGGTAGCGGACCGCCACCTCGGCGGGAGACAGGCCCAGGCGGGTGAGCGCCGCCGGCCGGAGGTTGGTCAGCAGCACGTCCGCCGAGACCAGCAGGCGTCCCAGGACCTCACGTCCCCGCTCCGAGCGCACGTCGAGTTCGATGGACCGCTTGCCGCGGTTCGCCGAGGTGAACGCGCCGTTGGGGGCGTCAGGGTTGGCGCCCATCGAGCCCCAGATGTTGCGCATCGGCTCGCCGCCAGGCGGCTCGACCTTCACGACGTCGGCGCCCCAGTCCGCGAGCACCCCGCCCGCGGCCGGCCCGGCCATCCAGTGCGCCAGCTCGACCACCCGGACGCCGCGCAGCGGCGCGGGCGTCTCCGGCTCAGGCGGCGGCACGGCCTGCGGGTCAGCAGCCGGCTCAGGGGGCGCCGGGTCAGGTGGCGGGACGGCGTTCACCGGGACACCAGGAATTCCACCCGCTCCGGCCCCCGGGTCTGACCGCCGCTCCACTCGATCCCGCCTGGGCCGGCCAGGCGGAACTCGGGCATGACCCGCAGCCACTCCTCGAGGGTGACCCGCAGCTCCAGGCGGGCCAGGTTGGAGCCCAGGCAGCGATGACCGCCGGACCCGAAGGTCAGATGGCGGTTGCGCTTGCGATCGATCCTGATCTCGTCCGGGTCCTCGAACACGTCCGGGTCGCGGTTGGCCGCCGCGAACGCGAGCAGCACCCGCTCGCCCGCGCCGACCCGGCGGCCGTCCAGATCGGCCTCCTCCCTGGCGATCCGGCCCACGCTCACCGGCGCGTAGACACGGAGGAACTCCTCCGCAGCGGTGTCGATCAGGCCCGGGTCCGCCACCAGGCGGCGGCGGTCCTCGTCGTGGGTGGCCAGGTGCCACAGGCTGGAACCGATCGCGCTCCAGGTGGTGTCGGCGCCCGCGATCAGGATGAGGAACGCCGAGCCGATCTGGTGCTTACGCGACAGCGGCACGCCGTCGATGGCCGCACCCGCCAGGTACGTGATGAGGTCGTCACGCGGCTCGGCTTCCCGCTCGTCCAGCAGCCCGCCGAGGTAGGCCAGGATCTCGCCGACCACCTGGGCCCGGACCGCCTGGTCCTTGGGGCCGATCCGGATCATCCTGATCATCCAGTCGGTGAACTGCTCGCCGGGCGGCACACCGAGCATTGTGGTCAGCACCGCGATGGTCAGCCCCTGGGCGAAGTCGGTCACCGCGTCCCCGCCGCCGCGGGCGGCCAGCCCGGCGGCCAGTTCCCGGGCCCGGTCCCGGATGAACGGCTCGAACGCCGCGATCCGCTTGGGCAGGAAGTACGGCATCAGCACGTCACGGTGCAGCTTGTGCTGCGGCGGATCCGAGGTCAGCGGGGGCAGGAACAGCCCGCCCGCCGACTCCAGCGGGCCGGCTACCTCCACCGCGCGCGACGAGAACCGCTCCCCGTCGCGGGCGGTCTCCCTGACCGTGTCGTAGCGCACCGGCATCCACGAGCCGCCCCACTGGCCCGAGTGCGCGACCGGGCATCCGGCCGCCCGCATGGCCGACCAGGTGGCGTACGGGTCGGCGCGGAAGCCAGGCGAGAAGATGTCATAACCATCGTGGCCGTCCTCGGCAGGCTGACTGCTCATGACCAAAAGTCTACAGAGATTGAGACTCGATGTCGAGGCGTGTAGAGTATCGTCTGGCGGAGGAACGGGAGGCGGAACGTGGCAGATGCGATCCGGCTGGAGCGCAGCGGCCCGGTGGCGACCCTGGTGCTCAACCGCCCGGGCAAGCACAACGCCCTGCGCTTCGCCGACCTGGACCGGCTGGTCGGCCTGCTGCACGAGGCCGAGGACGACGACGAGGTCCGGGTCATCGTGCTCCGGGGCGAGGGCCCGTCGTTCTGCTCCGGGCACGACTACGACGACGCGGCGCGGTCATACGGGCTGGAACCCAGCCCGGACGGCGCGAAACCCCGCCGCCCCAGCCAGCGCTCGAGGCTGGCCACGGACCGCCGGCTCGGCATGAACTACATGGCGTTCCAGTACTCGCTGAAGCCGGTGATCGCCCAGGTGCACGGCGTGTGCACGGGCGCCGGGCTGTACCTGGTCGAACTGGTCGACCTGGCCATCGCCGCGGACACCACCCGGTTCAGCCACGCTGAGCAGCGGCTCGGACTGGCCGGCAACACGTGGCAGCTCAACACCGAGATCCTGCTCTACGGCCCGAAACGGGCCCGCGAGCTGATGCTGCTCGGCGAGGAGTTCGACGGCCGGCAGGCCGCTGACTGGGGCCTGGTCAACCGGTCGGTGCCCGAGGCCCAGCTCGCGGCGGCCGTGGACGACTGGGCCCGGCGGATCGCGCAGCACCCGCGGGACGCGCTGGTCACCGCCAAGGCCATGCACCAGATGGCGCTGGACAGCCTGGGCGGCACCCAGCAGTTCTGGCGCGGCACGGTCGGGCACACCCTCGGCACCAACCTGCGGTTCGAGCCGGACGAGTTCAACTTCCTGCGCGAGCGGGCCCGGCACGGGACCCGGGACGCGTTCCGCGAGCGGGACGGCCGCTACGGCGGCGGGGACGACGAAGGCTGAGCGGCGGCCGGGGTGATCCGGCCCGCCGCGATGTCCTCCTGCAGCCGGAATTTCTGGATCTTCCCCGATGCGGTGAGGGGATATTCCGCAACGAAAAACCATTCGGCCGGGGCCTTGAACCCGGCCAGGCGCTCGCGGCAGTAATCGCGCAGGGCCGCGGGCGACGGGGGATTGGCCGGGTCCGCGGGCTTGATCACCGCGGCCACGCGCTCCCCCCACTTCTCGTCGGCCAGGCCGACGACGGCGACCTGGGACACGGCCGGATGCGCGAACAGGACGTCCTCGATCTCGCGCGGGTAGATGTTCTCGCCGCCCCGGATGATCATGTCCTTGAGCCGGCCGGTGATCGTGAGGTACCCGCGCCCGTCCATCGCGGCGAGGTCCCCGGTCCGCAGCCAGCCGTCGCCGTCCAGGGCCGCCGCGCTCTCCTCCGGCATGCCGAAGTAACCGAGCATGGTCTGGTACCCGCGCGCGCAGATCTCCCCGACCTGCCCGACCGGCACGACCTCGCCGGTCACCGGGTCGGCGATCTTCACCTCGACCTGCGGCAGCGGTCGCCCGATCGTCTCGGACTGGTCGTCCGCGCTGTCGTCCAGCTGGGTCTGGGAGACGACCCCGTGCAGTTCGGTCTGGCCGAACACGATGGTGAACTTGCAGCCGAACGTCTCCGTGGCCTGGCGCACCAGGGTGGCCGGCACGACGGCCGCGCCGGACATCACGGTCTGCAGGCTGGACAGGTCGCGGGTGAGCAGGTCGGGATGGTCCAGCATGGCCAGCAGCATGGTGGGCACGGCCAGGATGATGGTGCCGCGGTAGGCCTCGATGAGCTCCAGCACGAGGCCCGGGTCGAAGCCGGGCAGCAGCACGTACGTGCCACGCCGGGCGATCGTTCCCAGTTCGGTGAGCGTCCCGCCGCCGATGTGGAACATGGGCATTGCGTTGACCCAGATGCCCCCGTCCTGCACCCCGGAGCCGATCGCGACGAAGCGCGAGGCGTTCACCACCCCGCGGTGGTGCAGGATCGCGCCCTTGGGGAACCCGGTGGTCCCCGACGTGTACTGGATCTGGGCCGGGTCGCCTGGCTGCACCGGCGGCAGGGCGACGGGCTCGAGGCCGGAGGAGGTCCCGTGGCCGGAGGAGGTGGAGTCTCCGGACGCCACGAACGTGTCCCAGCCGCTCAGCGGGATGACCTCCCGCAGGTCGGGCAGGCCGGCCCGCAGGCCCTCGACGGCGCTGGCCATGTCGGAACCCCGGTAGGAGCCGGCGAAGAAGATCCCGGCCGCCCGGGACTGGGCCAGCACGTACCGGAGCTCCCGGGC
>JAOPYP010000495.1 GCA_025964635.1 Actinomycetes bacterium
AGAAGATCGATGTCATTGACGCCGAGACCGCGCAGGGCTCGCTCGATCCTTCCTGGTACGTACAGGTATTGAGCGTCGGCGATCTGCTCGGCGGCCTCAGGTGTCACCGGCTCGCGACGATGCCCTGATGGGCGCGCAGGTTCGCATACCAGCTACGGGGTCCGGCCGTGCCGGTCACCCCATCACAGACCGCGGTTCGAGAAAGCCCTCAAGACCGAAGGTGCCGTATTCCCGCCCAATGCCCGACTGCTTGAACCCCCCGAACGGAGCCAGCGGCTCGTAACCGCCGTTGATCGCCACCCGGCCCGCCTCGAGCCGCGACGCCATGCGATGCGCTCGCGCGGGATCGGATGAAAACAGATAAGCATGCAGGCCGTAGTTCGTATCGTTGGCGATCTCGACCGCGTCGTCGTCGTCGCGGTAGGTGAGGATCGAAAGCACCGGCCCGAAGATTTCCTCGCGCGCGATCGTCATGTCGTTGGTGACATCCGCGAACAGTGTCGGCCGGACGAAATACCCGTCCGCGAGTCCCTCCGGGCGGCCGGGTCCGCCGGCGACGATCCGGGCGCCATCCTCGACACCGCGGCGGATGTAGGACTGGACACGCTCCCACTGCCGTTCGCTGACCATCGGGCCGATGGCGGTCACCGGGTCGCGCGGATCGCCGGCTGGGAAGTCAGCCATCTTCGCCGTGGCGATAGCGAGCACCTCATCCAGACGGCTCTCCGGGACGAGGATGCGCGTGCCGGCGACGCACGCCTGGCCGCTGTTGACGAACCCGGCCATGAGCGCGCCGGTGACGGCTTCCTCGAGATCGGCGTCGTCGAGGATGATCGACGGAGACTTGCCGCCGAGTTCGAGCGTCAGGCTCTTCAGCGTCTCGGCGGCCTCGCGAAAGATGACCTTGCCGACCGCGGTCGAGCCGGTGAAGGAAATCCTGGCGACGTCAGGGTGACGGGTGATGGCGGTCCCGACGACATCGCCGCGCCCCGTCACGATGTTGAAGACCCCTTTGGGTAGTCCGGCCTCGTGGAGTGCCTGGGTCACGACCTGGGTCTGCGTCGCGCTCATCTCGCTGGGCTTGATGACGGCGGTGCAGCCGGCGGCCAAAGCGGTCGCGAGCTTGTCGCAGATGAAGAACGCATCGGAATTCCACGGCGAGATCAGGCCGGCGACGCCGACCGGCGCCATCTCCACGGTTGCGTTGCCGATGTGCCGGGTGAAGTCGAAACTCTCCAACGTCGTGATCATGTCGGCGAACGCGCCGGCGGCCGAATCGACCAGATACGAGTTGCGCAGCGGCCCGCCGTACTCCACGAGGACGGATTCCTGAATTTCGTTCCTTCGCGCGGCGACTGCGGCCTGAAGCCGGCGCAGCGCGTCGATCCGCTCTTCTTTCGATGTCGCGGACCAAGCCGGCAGCGCACGCTTCGCCGCCGCGACAGCCGCCCCGGTATCTGCCTCGTCGGCCAGCTGGACCTGCCCGATCACTTTCCCGGTGGCGGGATTGAACAGGTCGAAGAGTTCCGTGCCGTGCGGGGTGACGAACTCACCGTCGATGTAAATCTTGTTGATCACGTTCTCGTCCATGGTGGTCTCCTTGACTTATTCGCCGCCGAACCCCACGCAGTGGGCCAGCGGATTTCTGATCAGCGGCCGCCCCGCCAGCTGGGCGCACGTCAAGGCCCAAGCCTGCGCAGGAAGGCAAACCGCGCCCGGCGCCGCCGGCCGCTGAGGTTCGGGCTACCGGGACCGCGCCGGGACCGCTGTCCGCGGCTGCTCGTCGTCGAACGCGATCTCGACCAGCGGGCTGCGCGCGAGCCAGTCAGCGAGGTTCTGCCGGGGGACCCGGGTCGCGTTCTCGGGCCGGTTTTGCAGGTCGAGGACGGCGGTGATCACCCGTCGCCGGGTCGGCTCGTCGACCGGTCTCGCGGTTGCGGGCAGGTCGGCCGTGACACCGTGCTTAAGATGCACGGTGAACCGCGGATGGGCCCGCAAGTTCGCATACCAGCTACGGGGCCCAGGCACGCCGGTTATATACCAGCGGCCGTCGACGCCGTGGAACCAGACCTCGATACGGCGCGGGATACCGGTACGCGCGCCCAGCGTGGTGATGTCGATGGTGCGCTCAGCCGCGGAGGAGTCCGGCCCGATGGCGAGAGCGCGGGCGACGGCGTCATCCTGAGTATTCACTACGCGCCTCCTGTTTCGTGGTGGCTGTCCCGGAATCCGTGGCACGTTCCGGTACCTCCAGGAAAACAGCCCCGCAAACCCCGCGCTAGCAAGATCGTCTCGCGTGGTTGCACAATCCTCTTCGCTTAGGCGGCTTTCACGGCAGCGCCGCGGCGACGGGACCGGCTCCGCCACGCATGCGCGCCGCATCAAGGCTGGGCGGGGCACCGAACTGGCGCCGGTACTCCCGGCTGAACTGGGCCGGACTGTCGTATCCGACGCGGTGGCCGACACCGGTGATGTCGTTCGGATGGTTCGCCAGCAGCAATCTCGCCGCCTGCAGCCGGATGTGCTTCTGGTACTGGATCGGGGTCATCGCCGTTACCGCCTGGAAATTCCGGTGGAAAGCGGAGACACTCATCCCCGACAGCTGGGCCACTTCCTCGACCCGGAAGGGCCGGGTGTAGTTCTCCCGGATCCACCGCACAGCACGTCTGATGTGCGTCAGGCTACTGTCGGCCAGGCCAAGCTGACGCACCACGTCACCTTGTTCCCCGGTCATCAGCCACCAGAGGATCTCGCGCTTGACCAGCGGGACCAGCGCCTTCCGGTCCCGTGGCCGGTCAAGCAGGCGCAGCAGCCGGACGATAGCGTCGAGCAACTCGCCCGGGGCGTCACTGACCGCGATTCCCGGGCGTGCGGTGCCGGGGGACCGCGCCAGATCCCCCGGCCCGGCCTGGAGCAGCAGCTCCGCGATGGCGGCAGGCTCCAGAGTTATCCCGAAACCGAGCGCGGGGCGGCCTGGGGCGGCATCGACGAAGTGCCCGGTCACGGGGAGGTCAACCGAGGTGACGAGATACTGACCAGCGCCGTACTCGTAGATACGGTCTCCCAGTGCCAGACGCTTGGCACCCTGAGCGACGACGGCCAGCACCGTGCCGGACATCCCGGACTCCGGCGGAACGGTGTGGTCGGCCCTGCAGATCCGGACGCCGTCGATGGCAGTGGTCAGATCGGGACGCACATGCCGTTCCAGCAGTCCACGAAGCTCGTCCAGAGACATATCACTAGTGCATCACAAAACTCGCGGTGACCGCCCACAGCGAGAGGATCGTACAAGGAGTCGCGAGCTTCATG
>JAOPYP010000499.1 GCA_025964635.1 Actinomycetes bacterium
GGTGGTCACCTGGCGATTGCTCGCTGTAATGACCGGCCTCGTGGCGCTGCTCGCCGCCGCCTGTTCCGGCGTGCCTACCCGGGCGGCCGCCCCGGCCGCGGAACGGACCGCGGCCCATCCTGAGGCCGGCGCCCGCACGTCCGGGTCGGCCCGGACGTCCCAGCCCACCGGTAGTCCAGGCCCGGTCACCCTGGCTTTCGCCGGGGACGTGCACTTCACCGGCCGCACCGCGCGCCTGCTGCACGACCCCGCGACCGCGTTCGGGCCGATCAGCTCGGTGCTCAAGTCGGCCGACTTCACCGCGGTGAACCTCGAGACCGCGGTCACCGGCCGGGGCACACCCCAGCCGAAGACGTATCACTTCCGCACCAACCCGGAGGCGTTCACCGCCCTCCGCGACGGCGGGGTCGACCTGGTCACCATGGCCAACAACCACGTCCTCGACTTCGGCCAGCGGGGGCTGGCGGATACGCTCGCTGCGGCCCGGTCCGCCCGGTTCCCGTACGTGGGAATCGGCACCAACGCCGCCGCGGCCTGGGCGCCCTATGTCACGACGATCAACGGTGTGAAGATCGCGATCATCGGGGTGTCACAGGTCGCGGAGCTCGCGTCCTCCTGGGTGGCGACCCGGTCCCGGCCGGGGGAGGCCAACGCGATCAACGTGCCCCGCACGCTCGCCGCCGTCCGGGCCGCCAGGCGGCTCGCCCCGGTCGTCATCGTGTTCATGCACTGGGGTACCGAGGGCCAGGCCTGCCCTGACCCCAACCAGATGTCGCTGGCCCCGAAGCTGGCGGCCGCGGGCGCCAGCATCATCATCGGGGCGCACGCCCACATGCTGCAGGGATCCGGCTGGCTCGGCCACACGTTCGTGGCCTACGGCATGGGCAACTTCCTCTGGTGGGAGCACTCGTACAGCACCGCCACCGGGGTGCTGGAGCTCACGCTGCATCCCCGCGCGCCGCTGACTGACCGTTTCATCCCCGCCGTGGTGTCGCGGACCGGCCAGCCGGTCGTTCTCCGGGGCGGCCAGGCCCGCCGGGCCGCCGCGCACTACGCCAGCCTGCGGGCCTGCTCGGGGCTGGCCCGGCGGCCCTCCTGACCGCCGGTCGCGTGGAGCCAGGCCGGCCTGTCTCACTGGCCTCAGGGCCGCGCGGCACCGGGCGGTAGGCTGGTGGTCATGGCTGAGGGCAGTGACGCGGCCCCGGAGATCCTCGATCTGCCCATCGGGCTGGATGCGACCGGGACGCGGGCAGAGTTCGACAGCCTGGGCCAGGTCGAGGTGCCCGCCGACCGGTACTGGGGGGCCCAGACCCAGCGGAGCCTCGAGCACTTCAGCGTCGGCCACGACCGGATGCCCGCCGAGGTCTACCACGCGTACGGCTACGTGAAGAAGGCCGCGGCCCTGGTGAACACCCGGTCGGGCCGGATGCCGCCCTGGATGGGCCAGCTCATCCAGCGGGCCTGCGACGAGATCATCCGGGGCGAGCTGGACAGCGAGTTCCCGCTGCACGTGTTCCAGACCGGCTCGGGTACCCACTCCAACATGAACGTGAACGAGGTCATCGCCAACCGGTGCATCCAGCTGGCCGGGGGCACGCTCGGCTCGCAGCAGCCGGTGCATCCCAACGATCACGTCAACATGGCCCAGTCGAGCAACGACACGTTCCCGACCGCGATGCACATCGCCGCTTACACCATGGCTACCGGGCGGACGATCCCCGCGCTGCGCCGGCTGCGGGACGCCATCGCCCGCAACGCCGAGAAGTGGGCCGGCATCGTGAAGATCGGCCGGACGCATCTCCAGGACGCCACCCCGCTGACCGTCGGCCAGGAGTGGTCCGGGTACGCCGGCGCGCTCGACGACGCGATCGCCGAGGTCGAGCACGTCACCCACGGCCTGCTGCCGCTGGCCATGGGCGGGACCGCCGTCGGCACCGGGCTGAACGCGCCGGAAGGCTTCGGTGATGAGGTCGCCGCGGAGATCGCCGCGATGACCGGCGACCCGTACGTGACCGCGGGCAACAAGTTCACCGCGCAGGCCACCCTGGACCGGATGGTCCGCGCGCACGGCGGGCTCAAGGCCGCGGCCGTCACCCTCTACAAGATCGCCAACGACCTGCGCTGGCTGGGATCGGGCCCGCGGACCGGGCTCGGTGAGCTGATCCTGCCGTCCAACGAGCCCGGGTCGTCGATCATGCCGGGCAAGGTCAACCCGACCCAGGCCGAGGCCATGCTGATGGTCGCCATCCAGATCATCGCGTCCGACGTGGCCGTGACCATGGGCGGCGCGGAGGGCAACTTCGAGCTGAACGCGTTCCGCCCCATCGTCATCAGCAACTACCTCCACTCGGCGCTGATCATGGCGGACATGTGCGACCACCTGCGCGAGTTCATGATCGAGGGCACCCAGCTCAACGAGGTCACGCTCACCGCCAACATCGAGCGCTCGGTCATGATGGTCACCGCCCTGTCCCCGGTGATCGGCTACGACCGGGCCTCGGTCATCGCGCACTACGCCATCGACCACGACCTGACCCTCCGGCAGGCCGCGCTGGCCAACGGGGTCAGCGAGGACCTCTTCGACCGGGTGGTGGACCCGGTCGCCCTCACCCGCGGCGGCACCGCCGGCCCGTCAGGGGATTCCGGGACATCGTAAGAGGAGTAACGCCGGCGGTGGCGGTGATGCTGCTCTGGCGATCCGCCTCCACCGCGTACTTCAAGCCCAGCCGGTCATGATGGCCGCTCAGCCCGCCGTGGCGGTCCTGGGCGCGCTGGGGTTCACCGCCGGGAACGCGGCCGGGCCGGTCCGCGCCAGGGTCGCCTCCGTGCCGCGGCGCCGGGCGGTCCTGTCCCGCCCCCGTGGCCGGCCGCCGGACACCCTCAATTCTCCGCAACGGTTCTTTCGCGCAACGGTCAGCGCCCGGGAACCAGGACGTCCCCCGACTGATAGGTAGGGGTCCCGTCCACCACGGTGGCCAGCACCGCGATGTCTGCGATCCGGTCCGGGGCGGCCGCGAGCGGGTTCTCGGCCAGCACCACGAAGTCGGCGAGCTTGCCCGGTTCGAGCGAGCCGATCTCGTCCTCCCGGTGCATCGCGGCGGCGGCCTGGGTGGTGTACAGGGCGAGCGCGTCCCGGGCCGTGAGCCGTTCGCCGGGCCCGAGCACCCGGCCGCCGGCGGTGCGCCGGGCCACGGCGTCGCGGAGGCCCAGGAGCGGGGCGGCGCTGATGACGGGGGCGTCGGAGGATCCGGCGACGGTGAGGCCCGCCCGCCGCCAGGACCCGAACGCGTAGAGCTGGTCGCTGTGGCCGGGGAACGCCTCGGCGAACCCGTCGCCGAGGGCGGACAGGAACCCGGGCTGGCTCACGATCACGATGCCGAGTTCCGCGGCCCGGGCCGTGAGCCGCGGGTACATCGCCCCGGCGTGCTCGATCCGGTGCCGCCGCGGGTTCCGTCGCGTCCCGGCGGTGCCCGCGGCGCGGGCTGGGCCTGGGGCGGGGGAGCCGGCCAGCCCCGTGTTGGCCAGCACCGCGGCGTAAGCGTCCAGCACGGTCTCGATGCCCCGGTCCCCCTGGGCGTGCACGGCGACCTGGAACCCCCGGGCATCGAACTCGCGGATCATCGCGGTCAGCTCGTCCCGGCCGAAGAACAGGATGCCGGAACCGTGCGGCGGGACCGGGTAGGTGCCGTGGATGGCGGCGGTGCGGCTGCTCATCCCGCCGTCGGCCCAGATCTTCACGGCCTCGGTGGCCAGCCGGCCGGAGTGCCGGCCCTGCAGGCCCTCGGCGACCAGCCAGTCCACCTGATCGTGGACGACCAGGCCGTAGATCCGCTGGTGCAGCGCGCCGGCCTGGTCCGCCTCGGCGAACGCGGCGAACGTGTCCCGGCGCAGGTCCGCGTCGCAGGCCGCGGTGACGCCGAGCTCCGCGAGGTGCTGGCCGGCCCCCTCCATGAGCCGGGCCCGCTCCGCGGCGCCCATCCGGGTGATGTCCTCCCGCAGGTTCCGCTCGAACAGCGCGAACATCGGGCCCTCGAACACCACGCCGTCGAGCCGGCCCTCGCGGTCGCGGCCGAACGCGCCGCCCGGGGGATCGGGCTGCCCGTCCGCGAACCCGGCCGCCCGCAGCGCCGCGCTGTTCAGCACGCAGGCGTGCAGCGACGTGTGGTAGACCACGGCCGGGCGGTCCGGCACGGCCTGGTCCAGGTCGTCCCGGGTGGGATGCCGCCCTTCGCGCAGCCGGTACTCGACGTACCCGCTCCCCGTGACCCACGAGCCCTCCGGGGTGCGGGCACCCGCCTCGCGCAGCCGCGCCTGGATGGCCGGGATGTCCGGCGCGGACGGCTGGCTGCAGTCGGCGCGCGCCGCGAGGTAGCCGACGTCGGCGACGTGGCAGTGCGCGTCGATCAGCCCGGGGACCACGGTGGCCCCGCCCAGCCGGGCCACTGCCGCGCCCGGCCCGGCCGCCGCGCGGACCTCCCCCGGGTCGCCGACCGCGGCGATCCGGCCATCCCGGACCAGCATGGCCCGGGCCGTCGCGCCGCCCGGGCTCATGGTGACGACGACCGCATCCTCGATGACCAGTTCCACCCGTGGAACCCTACGTGGCCCCGCCGCCCGGCCGGGAGAGCCTGGCTCAACGCAGTTTCGGCTCAGGGCAGTTCCGATAGCGCGCCCGACTGGGGAGCCGCGCCGCCAGCCGCCTCCGCCGCGGGCTGCACCGCCCGCCGCCTCCGCCATGTCCCTGAAGGGTTCCCCGCGGGTGGGCTAGCGGCTGGTGGCGAACTCGCCGGCGCGGATTGAGGGGAGGTCGTCCTCACCTTCGATGAGGTGGCTGTGGCTGAGCGCCGAGACGCCGCCGATGATCAGGGCCAGGGCCAGGGCCTCCACGGCCAGGTCCAGCACCCCGGTCTGCATGTGCTCACTGAACAGGAACAGCCCGAGCAGGCTGGCCGACAGCGGGTCGAGGATGGTGAACCCGGGCTGGGACGCGGCGAGCGGGCCCGCCGCCAGTGCGTGCGAGGCCAGCAGCAGGGTCCCCGCGCCCGCCGCGATCAGTACGTACAGCGACCAGTTGGTCACGATGGCCTCGATGCCGTCGCCCAGGTGCGAGCTCAGCTCCTTGATCACCGCCGCGACGAAGCCCCACGCGACCCCGGTGGCCGCGCCGAGCACCGCGGCGCGGCGGGACGGTGCGGCGCCGGGACGGCGGCCCAGGCCGAAGGCCACGGCCAGGGCGATGAGGACCACGGCCAGCGACGCCAGCCCGGCCAGCCACCACAGCGTGCCGGG
>JAOPYP010000523.1 GCA_025964635.1 Actinomycetes bacterium
GCCGGGGCGATGCCCTTGTAGATCCACACCTTGACACCGATGCGGCCGAACGTCGTACGGGCCTCGTAGAAGCCGTAGTCGATGTCGGCGCGCAGCGTGTGCAGCGGCACCCGGCCCTCGCGGTAGAACTCCGACCGGGACATCTCCGCGCCGCCGAGACGGCCCGAGCACTGAACCCGGATGCCCTTGGCGCCGCCCTTCATCGAGGTCTGCATGGCCTTGCGCATGGCCCGCCGGAACGACACCCGGCTGGACAGCTGCTCGGCCACGCCCTGCGCGACGAGTTGGGCGTCCGTCTCGGGGTTCTTGACCTCGAGGATGTTCAGCTGGATCTGCTTGCTGGTCAGCTTCTCCAGGTCACCGCGGATGCGGTCCGCCTCGGCGCCGCGGCGCCCGATGACGATCCCGGGACGTGCGGTGTGGATGTCCACCCGGACGCGGTCCCTGGTGCGCTCGATCTCCACCTTGGAGATGCCCGCGCGCTCCATGCCCCGCTGCAGCATCCGGCGGATGGCGACGTCTTCCTTGACGTAATCTTTGTACAGCTTGTCGGCATACCACCGGCTCTTGAAGTCGGTGGTGATGCCAAGCCGGAACCCGTGCGGGTTCACCTTCTGCCCCACTAGCGGGACCTCCCCTTGGGCTCGTCCGAGACGATTACCGTGATGTGGCTGGTGCGCTTGTTGATCCGGTAGCCCCGGCCTTGCGCCCGCGGCCGGAATCGCTTCAGCGTCGGCCCTTCGTCCACCCACGCCCGGCTCACTACGAGCGAGCCGGCGTCGGCCTGCTGGGCATGCTCAGCATTGGCGATGGCGCTCGCGAGCACCTTGCCAACCGGGTCACTGGCTGACTGCGGCGCAAAGGCCAGCGCCGCCTGCGCCTCCTCGGCAGGCATGCCACGGATGAAGTCCACCACGCGGCGGGCCTTCCGCGGCGTGACGCGTACATACCGCGCCTTCGCCCTTGCTTCCATGCTCTTTCTCGCTCTCTCTGTTTGCGTGCCTGGTCTAGCGGCGGCTGCGCCGGTCATCCCGGACGTGACTGCGGAACGTGCGGGTGGGCGCGAACTCGCCGAGCTTGTGACCGACCATGGCCTCGGTGATGAACACCGGCACGTGCTTACGGCCGTCGTGTACCGCGATCGTGTGGCCCAGCATTGCAGGAACGATCATGGAACGCCGTGACCACGTTTTGATCAGGTTCCTGGTGCCCTTCTCGTTCTGCACGTCCACCTTCTTGATCAGGTGGTCGTCGACGAACGGGCCCTTCTTGAGACTACGAGGCATCGTTGGGTGCTCCTACCGCTTCTTCTTGCTGCGCCTGCGGACGATCAGCCGGTCGCTGGGCTTGTGGGCGGGACGGGTCCGGCCCTCGGGCTTACCCCAGGGGCTGACCGGATGCCGGCCACCGGAGCTCTTACCCTCGCCGCCGCCCAGCGGGTGGTCGACCGGGTTCATCGCGACGCCGCGGACCGTGGGACGGTGTCCCTTCCACCGGTTACGGCCCGCCTTGCCGAGCTTGATGTTGCCCTGCTCGGCGTTGCCCACCTCGCCGACGGTGGCCCGGCAGGCCGCGTCGACCCGCCGGATCTCGCCGGAGGGCATCCGCAGCTGGGCGTAGCCGCCGTCCTTGGCCAGCAGCTGGACCCCGGATCCGGCCGAGCGCGCGATCTTCGCGCCGCCGCCGGGCCGGAGCTCGATCGCGTGCACCACGGTGCCGGTCGGGATGTTCCGCAGCGGCAGGCAGTTGCCCGGCCGGATGTCGGACCCGGCGCCGTTCTCCACCCGGTCGCCCTGGGACAGGCCCTGCGGCGCGAGGATGTAGCGCTTCTCACCGTCGGCGTAGTGCAGCAGCGCGATCCGGGAGGTGCGGTTGGGGTCGTACTCGATGTGCGCGACCTTGGCCGGGATGCCGTCCTTGTCGTGCCGCCGGAAGTCGATCAGCCGGTAGGCGCGCTTGTGCCCGCCGCCCTGGTGCCGCGCGGTGATCCGGCCGTGCACATTCCGGCCGCCGCGCGAGTTCAGCGGGCGGACCAGCGACTTCTCCGGCTCACTGCGGGTGAGTTCGGAGAAGTCCGCGCCACTCGCGCCCCGCCGTCCCGGGGTGGTGGGCTTGTACTTGCGGATAGCCATTGTGTGCTCAAGCTCCTCAGGATGTGGCCGGTGGCCTAGTTGACCGGGCCGCCGAAGACATCGATGCGCTCCCCCTCGGCGAGGCTGACGATGGCCCGCTTGGTGGCCGCTCGCTGGCCCCAGCCGAACCGGGTGCGGCGACGCTTGCCCGGCCGGTTGAGCGTGTTGACGCCGGTCACCTTAACCCCGAACACGGCCTCGACCGCCTGCCGGACCTGGGTCCGGTTGGCGTCGCGGTCGACCAGGAAGGTGTACTTGCCATCGTCGGCAAGGCGGTACGTCTTTTCCGAGATCACCGGGCGCAGCAGGATGTCCCGGGGGTTCGGGATCCGGTTGGCGCTCACTGCTCCTCACCCTCCTTCGGGGTCGCGCGGCGGCGGGGGGCCTTGGGCTCAGCCTCATCGGCGGGCTGAGCCGCCGATTCGCCCGCAGGCTCACCCGTGTCCGTGTCCGTGGCCGTGGCCTCGGCCTTGGGCTTGGTGGCCCGCCGCTTCGGCGCCTCCGCCTTGCCCGTGGTGGGGGAGACGGGCTGGCCGGTGAACGCGGACAGGGCCGCCTCGGTGAACACGATGTGCTCACTGGCCAGCACGTCGTACGTGTTCAGCTGGCCGCTGGCCAGCAGCCGCACGCCCGGCGCGTTTCGCAGGCTCTTCCAGGTCAGCTCGTCCTCGGCCTCCACCACGACCAGCACCCGGAAGCGCAGCCTGGCGTCCAGCAGCCCGATGGCCGTGCGCAGCACGGCCATCGCGTCGCGGGTGCGGGGCTCATCGCCCTCCACGAACCCGCTGACCACGGCGATCCGGCCGTTCGCGGCCCGGTCAGAGAGCGCCCCGCGGAGCGCGGCGGCCTTCATCTTCTTGGGCGTCCGCTGCACGTAGGAGCGGGGCTGGGGACCATGAACGGTCCCGCCGCCCGCGTACTGCGGGGCCCGGATCGAACCCTGGCGGGCCCGGCCGGTGCCCTTCTGGCGGTAGGGCTTCCTCCCACCGCCGCGGACCAGGCCGCGGGTCTTGGTAGCGTGCGTGCCCTGCCGGGCCGCGGCCTCCTGGGCCACGACGACCTGGTGCATCAGCGGCACGTTGACCGGGGCGCTGAAGATCTCGTCGGGAAGCTCCACATCCTGGCCGGCCCGGCCGGACGGGGAGACGACGCTGACGGTGGTGCTCACAGTGTCTCCTCTAGCGTTCGCGCCGTCCGGAGCAGACCCATCCACCGGCTCCTCGCAGGGGCCGGGCGGCCCGCGCTCGCGAGCCGGTACCGGACGGCACTCACCGGGCCTCCTTCGTGGCGGTCTGCGGCGCCCGGACGGCGCTGCGGACCAGGATCAGGGCGCCCTTGGGACCAGGCACGGCCCCGCGGATCAGGAGCAGGCCGCGCTCGGCGTCCACCCCGTGCACGGTGAGGCTCGGGGTCGTGGTGCGCACGCCACCCATCCGGCCGGCCATCCGCACGCCCTTGAACACCCGGCCCGGGGTGGCGCAGGCGCCGATGGACCCGGGCGAGCGGTGCTTGCGCTGGGTACCGTGCGAGGCGGACAGGCCCTTGAACCCGTGCCGCTTCATCACGCCCGCGAATCCCTTGCCCTTGCTCTTGCCCGTTACGTCGACCAGTTCGCCCGCGGCGAACGTCTCCGCGTTGACCTCCTGGCCGAGGGTGTAGTCGGTGGCGTCATCGGTCCGCAGCTCGACCAGGTAACGGCGCGGGGTCACCGAGGCCTTGGCAAAGTGGCCGGCCACGGGCTTGGTCACCCGGCGCGGATCGATCTCGCCGTAGCCCAGCTGGACGGCCGAGTAGCCGTTGGCGTCAGGTGTCCGTACCGCGGTCACGACGCAGGGGCCCGCCGCGATCACCGTCACGGGAACCATCCGCCCGTCGGCGTCGAAGACCTGGCTCATGCCCAGCTTCGTGCCGAGGACGCCCTTGGTGTGCTTGGTCATGTCGGTGCGTTCCTCAGAGCTTGATCTCGATGTCGACGCCGGCGGGCAGGTCCAGCCGCATCAGCGAGTCGACCGTCTTCGGCGTCGGGTCGATGATGTCGATCAGCCGCTTGTGCGTCCGCATCTCGAAGTGCTCCCGCGAGTCCTTGTACTTGTGCGGGGAGCGGATGACGCAGTAGATGTTCTTCTCCGTGGGCAGCGGGACAGGCCCGGCAACCCGCGCGCCGGTGCGCGTCACCGTGTCGACGATCTTCCGCGCCGAGCTGTCGATGACCTCGTGGTCATAGGCCTTGAGCCGGATGCGGATCTTTTGTCCCGCCATGTGCCTTCCGTGTCCTTACGTATTGAGAGCCGCTGGGTGGCCGCTGTCCCCGGCTGCAAAGGCGGCCGGGGACAGCGGTCCACTACTTGAGAATCTTCGTTACCCGGCCGGCGCCGACGGTGCGGCCGCCTTCACGGATGGCGAAGCGCAGGCCCTCTTCCATGGCGATGGGCTGGATGAGCTCGACGCGCATCTCAGTGTTGTCGCCGGGCATGACCATCTCGGTGCCCTCGGGCAGGTGCACAACGCCCGTCACGTCCGTGGTCCGGAAGTAGAACTGCGGACGGTAGTTGTTGAAGAACGGGGTGTGCCGGCCGCCCTCGTCCTTGGACAGGATGTACACCTGGCCCTCGAACTCGGTGTGCGGGGTGTTGGTGCCCGGCTTGATGACGACCTGGCCGCGCTCCACGTCCTCGCGCTTGATGCCCCGCAGCAGCAGGCCCGCATTGTCGCCGGCCTGGCCCTCGTCGAGGATCTTGTGGAACATCTCGACGCCGGTGACCGTGGTCCGCTGCGCCTTCTCCTTGATGCCGATGATCTCGACTTCTTCGCTGGTGCGCACCTTGCCGCGCTCGATCCGGCCGGTCACGACCGTGCCGCGGCCGGTGATCGAGAAGACATCCTCGACCGGCATCAGGAACGGCTTCTCGGTGTCCCGGACCGGCTCGGGAATGCTGTCGTCACAGGCGGTCATGAGCTCGACGATCTTCTCGCCCCACTCAGCGTCGCCTTCCAGCGCCTTGAGCGCCGACACGCGGATCACCGGCACGTCGTCACCGGGGAACTCGTACGTACTGAGCAGCTCGCGGACCTCGAGCTCAACCAGCTCCAGGATCTCCTCGTCGTCCACCATGTCGGCCTTGTTCAGCGCGACCACGATGTACGGCACGCCGACCTGGCGCGCGAGCAGCACATGCTCGCGGGTCTGCGGCATGGGGCCGTCGGTGGCGGCGACCACGAGGATGGCGCCGTCCATCTGCGCGGCACCGGTGATCATGTTCTTGATGTAGTCCGCGTGACCGGGGCAGTCCACGTGTGCGTAGTGGCGCTTCTCGGTCTGGTACTCGACGTGCGAGATCGAGATGGTGATCCCGCGCTCCTTCTCTTCCTTCGCGTTGTCGATCTGGTCGAAGGGCGTGAAGGGGTTCACGTCGGGGTACTTGTCGTGCAGCACCTTGGTGATCGCCGCGGTCAGAGTGGTCTTGCCGTGGTCGATGTGCCCGATGGTGCCGATGTTCACGTGCGGCTTAGTCCGCTGGAACTTGGCCTTCCCCACTGGTTTCTCCTCGTTGCGGTCTGCCCCACGTCCGTGGGGCCAAGGCGCTTCCTAGCGCCGATTCTTCTGTCTGACGTTCTGGTGCTAGCAGTTACTCACCGCGCGCTTTGGCGATGATCTCCTTGGCAATGCTGGGCGGGACCTCCGCATAGGAGTCGAACTGCATGCTGTAGTCCGCCCGGCCCTGGGTACGGCTGCGCAGGTCGCCCACGTAGCCGAACATCTCCGACAACGGCACGGTCGCCTTCACGACACGGATGCCGGACCGCTCCTCCATGGCCTGGATCTGGCCACGGCGGGCGTTTAGGTCGCCGATCACTTCACCCATGTAGTCGTCCGGGGTCCTGACCTCGACGGCCATGACCGGCTCGAGCAGCACGGGATTAGCCATCGCGGCCGCCCTCTTGAACGCCATCGATCCGGCGATCTTGAAGGCCAGCTCGGACGAGTCCACCTCGTGGTAGGCACCGTCGGTGAGCGTGACGCGCACGTCCACCATCGGGTAGCCGGCCAGGACGCCGAACTCCGCGGCATCCTGGCTCCCGGCGTCTACCGACGGGATGTACTCGCGGGGGATGCGGCCACCGGTGATCTTGTTCTCGAACTCGTAGCCGCCGCCGTCGCCGCCGGTCGGCTCCAGGTTGATGACCACCCGGGCGTACTGGCCCGCCCCGCCGGTCTGCTTCTTGTGCGTGTAGTCGACCTTCTCGACCTTCTTGCGGATGGTCTCGCGGTAGGCGACCTGCGGGCGGCCGATGTTGGCCTCCACGTGGAACTCCCGCCGCATCCGGTCGACCAGGATCTCCAGGTGCAGTTCACCCATCCCGGAGATGATCGTCTGCCCGGTCTCCTCGTCGGTCCGGACCTGGAAGGTCGGGTCCTCCTCGGCGAGCCGCTGGATCGCGGTGCCCAGCTTGTCCTGGTCACCCTTGGTCTTCGGCTCGATCGCGACGTTGATCACCGGCGCGGGGAACGTCATGGATTCCAGGATCACCTGCTTGGACGGGTCACACAGCGTGTCGCCCGTCGAGGTGCCCTTGAGGCCCATCACGGCCACGATCTGCCCAGCGATCGCCGTCGGGCGCTCCTCGCGCTTGTTGGCGTGCATCTGATAGATCTTGCCGATCCGCTCCCGGCGGCCCTTGGAGGAGTTGAGCACGTTCGAGCCCGACTCCAGGGTGCCCGAGTAGATCCGGATGTAGGTCAGCTTGCCGAGGTGCTGATCGGACATGATCTTGAAGGCCAGCGCGGCGAACGGCTCGGACGGGTCGGCCTTGCGCAGCACGACCTGCTCCTCGTTGCTCACCTCGTGCCCCTGGACCGGCGGGATGTCCACCGGGCTGGGCAGGTAGTCCACGATCGCGTCCAGCATCGGCTGGACGCCCTTGTTCTTGAACGCGCTGCCGCACAGGACCGGGGTGATCCCGCCCGCGATGGTGGCCCGCCGGATGGCGGCGACGAGCTGCTCCTCGCTGGGCTCGGTGCCCTCGAGGTAGGCCTCCATCATTTCCTCGTCGTTCTCGGCGATGGTCTCCAGCAGCGCGTCACGCCACTGCCGGGCCGCCTCGGCGTGGTCGTCCGGGATGGCGACGACGTCATACTTGTCGCCCTTGCCCTCGGTCTGCCAGAGCAGGGCGCGCATCCGGACCAGGTCGATGACGCCGCGGAAGTCGGACTCGACCCCCCACGGCAGCTGGACGACCAGCGGCGTGGCGCCGAGCCGGTCGGTGATCATCTCGACGCAGCGGTGGAACTCCGCACCGACCCGGTCCATCTTGTTGACGAAGCAGATACGGGGCACGCCGTAGCGGTCCGCCTGGCGCCACACGGTCTCGGACTGCGGCTCCACGCCGGCCACGCCGTCGAAAACGGCGACCGCCCCGTCGAGGACGCGCAGCGACCGCTCGACCTCCACGGTGAAGTCGACGTGGCCAGGGGTGTCAATGATGTTGATGGTGTTATCGCGCCAGTGCGTGGTCGTCGCGGCAGACGTGATCGTGATGCCGCGCTCCTGCTCCTGCTCCATCCAGTCCATGGTGGCTGCGCCCTCGTGGACTTCACCGATCTTGTAATTGATGCCGGTGTAGAACAGGATCCGCTCGGTGGTCGTGGTTTTACCCGCGTCGATGTGCGCCATGACCCCAATGTTGCGGACCTTGGCAAGCTCTACGGCGGTCTGGGTCGCCACTGCTCAGTTCCTCGCTACTTCGTCTGTCGTAGGCCGTCCGGCAGGCCGCTCATTACCAGCGGTAATGGGCGAAGGCCTTGTTGGACTCGGCCATCTTGTGGGTGTCCTCGCGGCGCTTCACGCTCGCCCCGAGGCCGTTGCTCGCGTCGAGCAGCTCGTTCATGAGCCGCTCGGTCATGGTCTTCTCCCGGCGCGACCGGCTGTACGAAACCAGCCAGCGCAGGGCCAGGGTGGTGCTACGGGAGGCCCGGACCTCGACCGGCACCTGGTAGGTGGCGCCACCGACGCGGCGGCTGCGCACCTCAAGGGTGGGCTTCACGTTGTCCAGGGCCCGCTTGAGCGTGACCACCGGGTCGTTGCCCGTCTTGTCCTTGCATCCGTCGAGCGCGCCGTACACGA
>JAOPYP010000531.1 GCA_025964635.1 Actinomycetes bacterium
GGCGCTGGCCCGGCGCGGCCCGTAGCCGGTCGCCAAGACCTGGGCCGTTCCCTGGCCCGCACCAGCCAGGCCGCGCCGGACCGCCCTGGCCTCCAGCCGCAGCGGGGCGCAGACCAGCAGCCCGGACCCGGTCACCGGGCTGCGGCGCACCCGCGCGCCGGCCGCCTGGAGCCGGGTCATGGCCGGGCCGCCACGTACCGGCCCAGTGCGGACACCGGGAATACCAGCCGGTACAGGTGATAGTTGATGTAGAAGTCACCGGGGAAGCCCGTCCCGGTGTACTCGGGCTCATCCCAGGTGCCGTCGGCCCGCTGGTGCTCGGCGAGCCAGCGCACCCCCGCCTCGGCGGCCGGGCCCGGCGGACCCGCCGCGAGCAGGGCCAGCAGCGCCCACGCGGTTTGGGATGCGGTGGACGTGCCCTGCCCGGCCAGCTGCGGGTCGTCGTAGGAGCGCATGTCCTCGCCCCAGCCGCCGTCCGGGTTCTGGTGCTCTTCCAGCCAGTGGACCGCGCGGCGGATGACCGGCTTGGACGCCGGCACCCCGGCCGCGATCAGGGCCGGCACCACCGCGCCGGTGCCGTACACGTAGTTGGCCCCCCAGCGGCCGAACCATGAACCGTCCTTCTCCTGCGCCCGCAGCAGCCACACCACGCCCCGCCGGGCGGCCCGGCCGCCCGCCAGGCCCTCGGCGGCCAGCGCCTCGACCACGTGGGCGGTCACATCGGCCGACGGCGGATCGATCACCGCGCCGAAGTCGCAGAACGGCAGCTTGGTCACCAGCGCGGAGGTGTTGTCCGCGTCGAACGCGCCCCATCCGCCGTCGGCGGACTGCATGCCGGTGATCCAGCGCAGCCCGCGCCCGATGGCGGGATGCCGGGGCTGCCCACCCTGGGCTGGCTGGCCCTGGGCGGTGCGGCGGAGAGCGAGCACGGCCTCCGCGGTGTCGTCGATGTCGGGGTAGCCGTCGTTGTCGAACTCGAACGCCCATCCGCCGGGCTCCAGCCAGGGACGGCGCACCTGCCAGTCACCCGGGCCGGCTATTTCCTCGTCGAGCAGCCAGCCGGCCGCCCTGGTCATCGCCGGGTGGTCCGGCGGCAGCCCGGCGTCGGCCAGCGCGACGACCGCCAGCACGGAATCCCACACCGGTGACTGGCAGGCCTCGAGCCTGCGCACCGGGCCGTCGGGTGAGTCCTCGGTGATCGTGAACCGGTCCAGCCCGGCCAGCCCGCGCTTGATCACCGGGTGGTTGAGCCCGTAGCCGAGCAGGTGCAGGGCCATGACGGAGTACACCCAGGGCGGCTGGATCCCGCCCCAGCAGCCATCCTGCTCCTGGCGGGCGATGATCCAGTCAGCGCAGCGGCGCAGTGCGGCGCGGCGCATCGCCCGGACCGGCCGGGTCCGGTGGCCGTGCCGCTCGATCACGTGCAGCATCCGGTCCAGCCCGCCGAAGGCGAGCTCCCAACCGGTCCGGTCCGCGGCCTGAGCCGGCTTGCGGGCCCGGCCGCCTGGCCCATCCGGGCCGGGCGCCCGGATTTCGTCCAGGCCGAAGGGGAGGGACCGGACCGGGCGGAGCGAGCCCACCACGGTCAGCGGCACGATCGTCTGCCGCGCCCAGCAGGCCCAGTCATACACATTAAGCGGGAACCAGGTGGGCAGGTACACCATTTCGGGAGGCATCACCGGCAGGTCATCCCAGGACCACTGTCCGAAGAGCGCGAGCCAGATCCTGGTGAACACCCGGGTGGCCGGGATCCCGCCGCGTGAGTTGATCCAGTCGGCGGCCCTGGTCATGTGCGGCGCGCCGGGCAGATGCCCGGCCAGCCGCAGGGCAACGTAGGCCTCGACGGTCGTGGACAGGTCGCCCGGGCCGCCGAAGAAGTTGGCCCAGGTCCCGTCGGCCCGCTGCCGGGAGGCGATCCACCGGCCGGCGGCCGCGGTCTCTTCCTCGGTGCGGATGCCGAGAAACTCACGGAGCAGCAGATCCTCCGCGTCCATCGTGACGTTGGTCTCCAGCTCCCCCTGCCACCAGCCCTCCTCGTGCTGGAGGCCGAGCAGGTGGTCGCGGGCGCGGGCCAGCGCGGCCTCCGCGCCGGAGAGCGCTGAGGGACCGCCCGATCGCGTGTGCGTCACTGTCATCGTCTCACCTCGCCTTCACCAGACTGCCCCCGCACGAGCACCTGCCCCAGCAGTCACATCAGACTGCGGGCTCTTCCCGGCACTGAACCCTGCCAGCGCCGCCGGGCCCTCAGCACTGATGGCCCGCACCAGCGGTCAACCGGTCAATCTCCTGATCGCCGCGGCCTCACCGCTCACCTCTGAGCACCGATGTCGCATCACCGGTGTCCGCCGCTGGCCGCTCACCATTGGCGCGCCGTGATGAACTCGGCGATCCCCGCGAACTCGGCACGCACGTCGTCGGGCATGTCCGTCTCGGTCAGGCAGTTCTCCGCCGCGGCCAGCTGCGCCGCGGCCTCGTTCTCGGTCCAGTCCTTGCCGCCCGCCTCCTCCACGAGGCGTGCCGCCCGGAGCAGGTCCTCCTCGTTCAGCGGCTCGGCCCCGGCCAGCAGCCCGGCCAGCTCCTGAGCGGCCGGGGTTTCGCTGGTCAGGGCGGCCACCACCGGAAGCGACTTCTTCCGCGCCCGCAGGTCCGCGCGGACCGGCTTGCCCGTCACCTCGGGAGCCCCCCAGATGCCGAGCATGTCGTCGGTCAGCTGGAAGGCCAGCCCGGCGTGGGCGCCGAAGCCGGCCAGGCCCATGGCCAGCCCGGGCGGCGCGCCCACGTGGATTGCGCCGATGCTGCACGCGCAGGCCATCAGCGCCGCGGTCTTGTCCCCGGCCATGGTCAGGCACTCAGGCAGGTTCACGTCGTTGCGCTGCTCGAAGGCCAGGTCGGCACCTTGGCCCGCGATCAGCCTGAGGACCGAGGCGGACAGGCAGCGCGCGGCCCAGATCCCCTGGGCGGCGGTGTCCTCGAGCAGGATGTCCTGGGCCAGCGCGAGCAGCGCGTCGCCCGCCAGGATGGCCGCCCCGACGCCGTGCACGGTCCAGGCGGTCGGCCGGTGCCTGCGCTCGGTGTCGCCGTCCATGATGTCGTCGTGGAGCAGCGAGAAGTTGTGCACGAGTTCCACCGCGACCGCGGCGGGCACGCCCCGGTCCGGCGACGCGCCGGCCGCCCTGGCCGACAGCAGCGCCAGGGCCGGGCGGAGGGCCTTGCCCGCCCCGCTGCCGTCCAGCCCCAGGTGGTACGCGGCGACGGCACGGACTTCCGGGCTCAGCCGGTCTACCGCCGCGGCGATCGCCGGGCCGACCAGGTCACGGGCGGTCTCCACGCCGACGGGGATGACGGCGGTCACGACGCGGCCCCGGCGACCTCGGCCGCCCGCGCGACCGCGGGAGTCCTGCGGCGTGATTGGTTGATATCGCGTCGCAGCTCTCGCGCTGCGGACAGTCCGCTTCGCACGGCACCCTCCATCGTGTCGGGCCACCCGGTATCGGTCCACGCGCCCGCGAGCACCAGGCCAGCCAGCCTGGTCGTCGCTCCCGGCCGCTTCTCGCCACAGCCGGGTTCCTGCCGGAATGTGGCCCGGCGTTCCCTGGTGACGAAGAAGTCAGTGATCCGCGCCTCACGCGCGGCGGGGAAGATCTGCTCCAGCGCGGGGGCGAACTGCTCCCGCAACTGGGCCGCAGGGGTGTCCACGACGTCATCCGCCGCCGACACGGAGACGGCCAGGTACTGCCCGGCAGCCAGCCCCGAGGGCCCGGTGCGGTCGAAGACCCACTGCACTGGCGAGTCCACCGCGGCCGCGAACGGCAGCCGGGTCACCCGCCGGTCGTAGAGGACGTGCACGTTGACGATCGGGGAAGCGCCCAGCTCGCGCCAGCGATCCGGGCCAGGGCCGGGCGCCGCCGCGCCCGCCGGCAGCAGCCGGGC
>JAOPYP010000554.1 GCA_025964635.1 Actinomycetes bacterium
GGCTGAGCTGCAAGATAGCCTTCGGGCCTATGGTGAAGCACCTTGATCCTTTGGAGAGCACGCCGCCTGCGTTCAGCGAGGCAGCGGCCCGGCAGATCCTGCGGGACAGGTTCGGCGTGGACTCGTCATCCCTCAAGCCCCTGGCGGGCGAGCGGGACCAGAACTTCCAGGTGGGCACGGCCGACGGGCAGCGCTTCCTGTTCAAGATCTCTAACCCGGCGGATGACTGGCCCGTCCTGGAGATGCAGGCTGCCGCGCTGCGCCATATCGAGCAGGTGGATCCCGGCCTCCCCGTGATGCGTGCCCTGCCCGCCGTGTCCGGGGAACCCTGGGTCGAGGTGGCCGGGCCGGACACCCGGACCTACCCGGCGCGGCTCTTCACGTTCCTGCCTGGCCGCGTGGCCGCGAACACGGCGCTCACCACCGAGGCGATCCGGTCCCATGGTCAGATCACGGCCCGCCTCGGACGGGCCTTGCGCGGCTTCTTCCACCGCGCGGCCGACTACGAGATCCTCTGGGACATCACCCACCTGCCCAAGCTCCGCCCACTGCTGACCCATCTGGCCGATGGGCCGCGCAGGGCTCAGGTGGAACGGGTTCTGGATCGGTTCGAGGCCCGGGTCGCGCCGACGCTGCCCGGCCTGCGCGCCCAGGTCATCCACGGGGACATGAGCCTGGACAACGTGCTGTTCGGCGAGGATCTCCGGCCCAGCGGGATCGTCGACTTCGGGGACATGACCCATGCACCGCTGGTCTGCGATCTGGCCGTTGCAATCGCGGATGTGCTGCACGGCCGTCCGGACGCCATCGCGGCCGCTGCGGCGATGATCGGCGGCTACGTCTCGGTGACGCCACTCGAGGAGGATGAGGCCGGGCTGCTCGCGGACCTGGTGACGGCCAGGCTAGCCACCGAGATCACGGTCACCGCCTGGCGGCAGCGGCTCTATCCGGACAACGCCGCCTACGCCGCGAGCGGCGAGCCCGGGGCCCGCGCCTTCCTGGATGCCATTGAGGCGATGGGGATAGACGGTGTCGCCCGGCGTTTCCGTGATGCCTGCCGGCAGCTTCCCTATAGGAGGTCTGGCCCCGGCGATCTGCTGGAGCGCCGCCGTCGCGTGCTCCCCCGCTCGCCACTGTTCTACGAGCACCCGGTGCACCTGGTCCGTGGCGAGGGGGCCTGGCTGTTCGATCCGGACGACCGGCGGTACCTCGACTGCTACAACAACGTGCCCGTGGTCGGCCACAGCCACCCCCGGGTCACCCAGGCGGTGTCGGAGCAGCAGCGGCTGCTGGCGACCCACAGCCGCTACCTGCACGAGGCGATCGTCGAGCTCGCTGAACGACTGCAAGCCACCCTGCCGCCGGAGCTGGACGCCGTCATGGTCGTGAACTCTGGCAGCGAGGCCAACGACCTCGCCTGGCGGATCGCCCGTGCGGCCACCGGGCAGGCCGGCGCGATCGTGACCGAACACGCCTACCACGGGCTGACCGAGGCCACCCATGCCCTGTCCCCCGAGGAATGGGCCAAGGGCGAGCAGCATGCGCACGTCGCCACAGTCCCCGCGCCCGACGGGTACCGCGGCCCGTACCGGCGGGAACAGGATGGATGGGCAGAGCGGTACGCGGCCCACATCGACGACTCCGTCCGGACGCTGGGCGGCCACGGCTTCGCCGCCCTGTACCTGGACCCGGCCTTTACGGCCGACGGCATCCTGTCACCCCCTCCCACCTACCTGCGGGAAGCAGCCCGGAGGGCGCGGGCGCTGGGCGGGCTGGTGGTGGCCGACGAGGTACAAGCCGGTCACGGCCGGTCCGGGACGCACCTGTGGAGCTTCCAGTCCTCAGGCGTGCAGCCCGACATGGTGGTGATGGGCAAACCGATGGGCAACGGCTTCCCAGTCGCCGCTCTCGTCGTCCGGTCCCCGCTGCTGGAGGCTATTCCCGAGGAGGTCGAGCTGTTCAGCACGTTCGGCGGGAACCCGGTAGCGTGCGCGGCCGCGCTCGCGGTCCTGGCCGTCATCGACGAGGAAGGCCTGATAGCTAACGCCGCGGAAGTCGGCGCCTATCTGCGGGACGGGCTGCTGACACTGGCCGGACGGCATCCCGTGGTGGGCGACGTTCGGGGCGAGGGCCTCCTTCTCGGTGTGGAACTGGTCGGTGAAGCACGTACGCCCGCGGCCGGGCACGCCCGCCAGGTAACCGAGGCAATGCGGGAGCGCGGGGTTCTGATCAGCGCGACCGGGCCGGCCGGGAACGTGCTCAAGATCCGGCCGCCCCTGGTATTCCAGCGCGAGCACGCCGACCTTCTCCTCCAGTCCCTCGACGAGGTTCTCGCTTCTTCCTGACCTTGCGCGAACCGGGGTTCCGCGTCCGGCAACTGTGCTCCTTGGCACCAGACCGGCGCCAGCACCGGAGACCTGCGGCCTGACGCCTGACGCCTGACGCCTGAGGCCTGCGCCAGGGCTGCTACCCGATTCCGGCCCGGCTGGTGGCGTTCACGGTCGATCGCGCCGCTGCGCCGCCGACGAGCGTTCCGATCATGGCGCCGATCGCCAGGGTGACGGCCGCAGTGGCGACCTTGGCTCCCAGCGGGGCGGTGGTGCTGAACGGGTATACGACCACCAGCGTGGTCACCAGGGCCACGATCCAGCCGAAGAACAGAAACGGCCGGGGGGTGCTCACCATCAGCAGGTGCACCAGCCCGGTCGCAGCCAGCGCGGTGGCCGCCGCCACCAGGACCAGGGCGGTCGTGCGCACGTCACCATAGGCGCCGTCCCGGCTCGGAGCCAGCACCGGGACGCCGAAGAGCCACCGGCTCACCAGCACGCCGACGAGGGCCGCCAGGCCGGCGACGGCCGCGCTGGCCACCCCGCCCGACCACAACTTCCGGGGATCAACGCGCACGCCGGCTCGGCTGCCGCGGTTTTCCAGCGACGATGCCCGTGCCGGTTCGCCCGTCGCCTGGTGGTCGTGGATCACGCTCATGGGGCCTTCATCCATCTGGTCCGCTGTGGTTTGTCCTTGATCTGAGTGTCACCCGTGAGCCTTGGGCCAAGCTGAGCGTTGCCCGGATGCACGCTTACTATTTCCTGAGCATTTTCTGACCATGGCGGTAGCGGGCCCCGGGCCCGGCGCCGGGCACGCATCGAGCGTTGCACGGGGCATCAGTGAGCTATCGGGCTGTGCCGGGTTCACATTGACTTCTTGCTAGCAGCCGGCGACTGCCTTTTCGACAGCGGAGAAGCTGATCCGTTCTTGTTCCAGGCGGACGGACGAGGCGTAGGCGTCCGAGATGAGGTCGGCGTAGAGGGCCGACTCAGCCCGATCGAGATGCCCGAGGGCCGCAGCCGTCGGGGATGGCTCGGTGACCCACTGGTCCCGGTGACCCAGCAGGGTGGCCCGGTCCATGAGCACCGAGCGGGCGCCGGGCAGGTGATGACGCAGCCGGTCAAGGATCGCGAAGCCGTGCGTGTCGAGGTCGCCCCAGTAGACGATGTCGAGACCTGCCAGCCAGCCGAGCGGCTGGAGCACCGGAACGGCGTACCCCCCGCCGAGGATCGCCATCGCCGCCTCCGGGACCGGGAACGCGAGGTAGGTGATCTCGTTCTCAATCACGTAGGCACGGGTGATTCCATCCGGTGCGGCCAGGAATTCATCGGCGCGGACAGATAGCTCGGAGAATCCGCGGAAGCCACCGGCCACCCGGAAACGGACGTAGCCGGGCCTGCGGAGGAAGCCGTAGCGCCCGGCGAAGTCGGGCGCTACGGCATGCACGCGTGATGGGTCCAGCTGCGCGTCGAGGAACTCGGTGAGCACACCTTTGTGCCGCTCAATGAACTTGGTGTCGACACCGGGCACGTCGACCTGCCGCACGTACATGCCGGGTGCCTGCCGCTGCTCGATCCAGCGGACAGTGGCCAGCAGCTTGTCCCAGTCGCCCGCGAGTCGCAGCGCCCGCATGGGGTGACGCGTTACCCAGGGGACCAGGCGGGTGCCGCTGACCGCCTCGAGCAGCCCGGTCAGGCACCGGACCTCGGGACCGACCCGCAACAGCGCCCAGGCGTCGTCGTAATCATCCAGCCAGGCCCGGCAGGGGATGCTGTTCGTGCCGAAGTGCCGGCCGCCGACCTGCCTGTACTCCACGCGCAGCGGGCCGCGCCCGGCTTCTGCCCATTCGGCCGCCCAGTGGCGGACCTCAGCCAGGCTTTCGCCGATCTGCCTGGGAGAGGGGCCGCGGATCGGGATGCCAAGCGGCTCCCAGTCCAGTCCGGCGGCGAAGCGGGCCAGCAGCGCGCCGGAGTCCCACTTCCTCCTGACCCCGGCGCGGATGTCAGCCGGGCGGGCCCACAGACCGGGTCCGCTGGCCGGACGGGTCGCCATGGCAGGTGCCTTACCCGCCGGCCGCAGGGACAAGATCGCTGGCCGGAGACGCCGCGGACCCGGCCGCGGTGGTGGCATCGGGATCCGCAGAACCCGCCGCGGTCCCGCTGACGACGATCTGCTGAGTGATCTGGTGCGCGAGACGCCGGGCCTGGTACTCGCTGATCGTCAGTGTCTGCAGCCGCGAGTCGTTGCTCTGCGGGTTGTCGACGAACCCGACCGCGGACACATACGGCTCGATGACGTGGATCTTCTGCAGCGGCGTGACGATCAGCAACTGCAGGCCGAGCCGGCCGAACAGCTCCAGCGCGAACCGCGTTGACTCGTCGGAACCCCGGCCGAACGCCTCGTCGATGACCGCGAACCGGAACGTCCGTGACTTCGCCGCCCCCCATTCCAGCTTGAACTGATAGGCGAGCGAGGCGGCCAGGATTGTGTAGGCCAGCTTCTCCTTCTGCCCCCCGGACTTACCGCCGGAGTCGGCGTAGTGCTCGTATTCGGTGTCGTCCTCGCGGTAACGCTCGGAGGCAGCGAACGTGTACCAGTTCCGGACGTCGGTGACGAACCTGGTCCACCGCCGGTCCGCATCGGTGAGCCCGTCGCGGCCGCGGAACCGCTCGATGATGCGGCTCACCTGCAGGAATTTCTGCTCAGAGTACTGGTCGGACTCCTCGCCGGACACCGTGTCGTCGGTGCAGGCCCGCAAGTCTCCCCGGAAGTC
This sequence comes from Actinomycetes bacterium, assembly GCA_025964635.1. Classification (GTDB taxonomy): domain Bacteria; phylum Actinomycetota; class Actinomycetes; order Streptosporangiales; family Streptosporangiaceae; genus RYN-230. The sequence goes on from JAOPYP010000554.1 coordinate 5,102, forward strand.
GCGGATGTCCGTGTGCGGGGAAGCCAGCGGTTCCAGCCTGATGTAACGGCCCGGGTTGTAGTCCACGCCGACCAGCGAGGAGTTGATCGTGTCGATCCGTTCCCTGATCAGCTCAGCCTGCTTGTTCAGCTGAGACTGGAAACCGGCGATGTCCCGGATCGTGTTCTGGTTCAGGTACGTCTTGAACTGCCGCCGGAACCGGGGCAAGTCGTCGCCGGTGAGTCGGGTGTGCAGCTCGCGGTAGCCGTCCGCGGCATCCACGGAGTCGTCAAGCTCGGCGGTCTCCACCGGGTACTGCCGCCGGAACTCCCCCATCGCCGCGACAATTTTATTGGAAAGCCGGGAGAGCCGGTCGGCCCGCTTCGCGGTCAGCGCGATGATCTCGTTGCCGGTCGCCGTTTCCGCCCGGTCGCACGCTGCGGCCGTCGCCGGTGCGGGCTGCCCGGCCCTGGCTAGCAGGTCCCCGATCGCGGCGAACTGCGTCCGGGCCGGTTCGCAGCCGTCCTCAGCCTGGATCTGCCGCGCCTCGCTCAGCACGCCCTCAGCCGCTTGCTGCCGGCTGTCCAGTCCGCCCAGCTGGCCGTCCACCCCGCGCTGTGCGCTTTCAGCCTGGGTGATCTGCTTCTTGACCTCGTCGAGGTCGCGGTTCAGCCGGGCCAGTTCAGCGGAAGAGGCCTCGAGCTCGCGCTGCTCGGCCTTGAGCTGCTCGGCGCGGTTGACCACGGACTGCCAGTCGATCTCGGCGAACTCATGCGTCTCGTCCAGCCCGGCCAGCACCTCCCCGCGCTTGATCGCGGCGTCATGCGCCGTCTGGGCCCGCTGCTGCGCGGCCGCGGCCGCGCCAAGGCGGGCGGTGAGCTCCCTGGCCTGGTCCAGCAGCGCGTCGAGCTTGCGCTGGTTGGACCAGCCGAGCACGTACCGGCTGCGGTCGCCGATGCGGAACCGGTCATCCTTCTCATGCCGCCCGCCGCTGCCTTTGACCTGCCCGGCCTTGGTGATCGCCTTGGGCATCCGGCGGAACTCCGCCATCGTCTCCACGCACGCGTGGCCAGCCCGCCGGGCGAGCTCGTGTTCCAGCCATCCGGCGAAGGGCGTGTCCTTAACCGCCATTTTGGCGGCGAGCGTGCCCGGCCCATGGTGGGCCGGTGCTTCCCGGGTCCGTGACGGCTCAGGCACCCGGTAGTACACCACCCGGTCTTTCAGGTGGTGGCCGTCGATCCAGTCGGACACGGCGGCATAGTGCCCCTCGGGCACGAGAAGCGACAGCGCGAAGCCGTGCAGCAGACGCTCCGCGGCGCCCTCCCAGTCGGCTTCGGTGTCCCGTACCGCGATCAGCTCACCGGCGAACGGCAGCGAGTCCTCTCCGACCCGGAGCTCCCGGCAGAGCCAGGCGCGCATCTCCAGCTGCTTCTTCGGGATGCTGGTCTTGCGGTCTCGCAGGCTGCGCAGCTCGGCGTTGACCTCGGCGGCCTCCTCCTGCAGCACCCTCGCCCGGACGCCGGTCTCCATCAATGCGTTCTGCTGATCGGCCGCCTCCTGCCGGGCGGCGTCCCGGGCGGCGGTGATCTCGCGGCGCCGGACCGCGAACTGCTCGGCGGTGTCCACCAGGGCCAGCCCCGCCTGGGCCAGCATGGCGGCGAACCGCCCGGCCTTGCCCATCCTGGACTGGCGCGCCTGGCCGCAGTCACCGAGCTGGCGCTCGATCTCGGCGAGCCGGTTCCCGCCGTGGCCGGCCAGCTCCACCCGCAGGTCCGTCTCCCGGTCGCGCAGCCGCGCCAGCGTGGCCCCGAGATCGGCGCGCCGGGCGTGCAGCCGCGCCCGCTCAGTGGCAATCCCGGTCAGTTCCGCGCCAGCCAGCCCGGCCTTGAGATCGGCAAAGTAGTACCGCAGCGCCGCCCGCTGAGCGTCGAGCGCCGCGATCTCCGCCCGGACGGCGTCGGCCGCGTCGCAGTCCCGCAGCAGCGGGGTCAGCGCCGCCAGCTGAGCCTCGGCCCGCCGCACGGCGTCATGGGCCTTGGTCAGATCCTCGAAATGGGCGACGATGCCGGAGACGGCCCTGGCCGCGTCGAACGGCTCCAGCATGTGATCGCGGACGAAGTCGGTGAGATTGCCCACCGATTTCATCGAGACCGTCTGGTGGAACAGCTCCATCGCCTGCTCGGACTCGATCCCCAGGCGGCGGCGGAAGTCCTTGCCGTAGTCGGGGAACGCGTCGTGCAGCCGGACGCCGCTGGCGGCGCGCAGCCGCCGGCGCAAGGCCGTGACGTCGGCGCCGAAGTCGGCGAAGTCCCCGGTCACCGACAGCGGCCGCTCAGCTGTCACGTAGAACCGGTCCGGCTGGCCGGCCGCGCCACCGCGCAGCCAGAACACCTGGGCGAGGCTGACGGTCGCCCCGTAGCCGGGGTTGGTAAACACGCCCAGGATCACGCTGTAATCCGAGCCGTCCCGCAGCGCCACCGGCTTCGTCGCCCCGGTGACCTCGTTGCGCTCGGTCTTGTAGTAGCCGAGCACGTAGGAGCGCAGGCTGCGTTCGCGGGTGTCGGCCCCGGCCGCCTTGTTATAGGAGATGCGCTGGGCAGGCATCAGCAGCGTGGTGACGGCATCCACGACCGTGGACTTCCCCGAGCCGATGTCACCGGTGAGCAGCGTGTTCTGCCCGTCGAGGCCGAGTGACCAGACCCGGCCGCCGAACGTGCCCCAGTTGTACAGCTCGAGGCGGCTCAAGCGGAAGCCGGTCACTCCTGCTCCTCCCCCTCCAGCAGCGCGGCGTACTCGGCCAGCCGCGTGTCGAAGTCGGCCAGCCACTGGCCGTCGACAAAGGCTTTCAGAATGCGCCGTACCTCGTATACCTGCTCGGAATTCTTTGCGGCCCGCAGGAAGCCGAGTTCGACGGCCTTGTTGATGTGTGCGTCGATCTGGTCGGTGAGCCGGGCTTCGTTGCTGGTCGCCGGGAGGAATACCCGGACGCTTTCGGTGATCTGCTCCCGGGTCAGCATGAGCCGGGTGTCACCGCCCTGGGCGTCGAACTCGGCGAGCTTCTTGCGCAGCAGCGCGAGCAGCAGACTCACGTGAAATGACAGCGCCCGGCGCGGGATCAGCCGGGGCAGCGGGTCGGCATCCTCGGGCTCGCCGGGGTGCTGGCGGAGGAACGCGTAGCCTTCGGCCTCGTCAATGACGACCTGCAGGCCCAGCACATCCACGTAGTCCCTGGCCTGCGGCTGCAGTTCAAGCAGGCTCCGCCACGCGCGGTCGTGCGAGTCGCGGTAGACAACGCCCCTCATGAGCTGGGTCACCGCGAGCGACAGATCAGGTTCGGCGGTCATCCGCCCCTCCTGGCGTAAGTGACCCGCGGCAGCGTCGCGGCGCGCTCGCGGCCATCCGTGGCCGACCAGGTGATCTGGTCGCGGTGCTGTTCGTCGTAGACGATCGCGAACGCCTCGTCCTGCAGCGAGAGGTAGGTGACCAGCTCCGCGACGCCCTGCTTGAGCGGATACCGGGTGACCAGCTCGGCCAGCCCCACCTGCGGCTGGCTGCGCAGCGCCTGGCGGACACCACCGCGCAGCGGCTCCGCATCCACGTAGACCTGCTCGAACAGGGCAGTGGGGTCGGTTTCCTCGTCCGCGTCCCGGACCGTGTCGCTGCTGAGGCGCGCCTTCTTCACCGGCGTGTACAGCGGCCGCTCCAGCGGCAGCCGGATGGCCGGCGCTGGCGCGTCGAGCTCCATGGTGACCGGTATGGCCCGGGTTTCGCGGAGCTGCAGCGCGCGGCTCTCGACGCTGCGCAGGACGTCGATCACGCGGCGGTTCTCGAACCACACCTGATCGTCGAGGAACCGCCGCAGTTGCTCAGAGAGCTGGCGGACCGTTGCCTGGGTGCGCTCAGCGGCATCCAGCCAGTCGTAGTGAACATGGCGCAGGCGGGTGTCGCGTTCAGCGATCCCGGCCAGGGAGTGAACCTGGTCCAGCAGGCCGGACAGTTCCGCCTGGCGGGCCGCGGACAGCAGGAAACCGTAGAACGCCTGGAAGGACCGTCCCTGGTCCGAACCGGCGATCGACTCGCGGCCGTCAAGCACATCATCGAGCAACTCGCCCTTGCCGCCGCGCCAGCCGGTCATCTTCTCGCGGAGCTGCCGGTCCAGCTTGCGGAAGTTCTCCTCCACCTCGCGGAAGTCGGCGAGCAACTCCCGCGCGGTGCCCGCGAACTGCTGGTACCGGTCACGCACCGCGGTCTCGTCGAGCATCGGCATGTCCCCCGCCTCGATGCGGGCGATCTGCTCGTCGATGACCTCCCGCTGGCGGCGCAGTTCGGCCAGCCGTTCCGCAGGATCGGGCTCGGTGCCGAAGACGATCTGCCGCAGCAATTCGACGATCACGTTCAGCCGTGACTCGGTACCCACGAACTCGCGCTCGCGCAGCTGCTCCAGCCACTGCAGTGCCTTCTCCACCGCGGGCGTGGCATCGTAGTGCGGCTCGTCGGTGCCGTCGGGATAGTACTTGCGCAGCCAGCCAGCCCCAGGAGCCGCCCAGTCATCGAGGTACGCCTTGGCCGGCTTGGGGAACCTGGGGCTGGTCCGTTCACCGTCTCGCTGGTTAAGCGCGTACAGCTCATCGTCCAGACGGCTAGCCAACTCGGTGGCGGAGATGGACCGGACGTTTTCCGCGACGAACACCAGATGCAGGAAGCTCAGCACCAGCGGCGCGTTGTCCGCGCGAAGCAGCCGCCACGCAGGGCTGTTGTCGCGCAGCCACGCGATCTCGTCCATGCTCGGCACGAGCGACATCGTATGACGGCGTGCCGACATTCTTCCGGCAGCCCGGCGGGACGGCGGGACGGCGGGACGGCGCATTGCTCCAACGCCGGGCGCACGGTGGCGCACTCCACGAGCTCTGCCGCACCTGCCTCCGAGACTCCTGAAGCACATGCAACGCCGGGGCGCTTGCGCTCTGCACTGCTTTAAGCTCGGTCGTTCACACCTGGGCGATGATCTGAGAGGCCGCGTTCTCATGGACGACATCCCGCCACGGTCGTATGGCCCGCTGATCGAGACGACCTTGCGGATCATCACCTGGAACGTATGGGGCCGGTACGGTCCCTGGCCGGAGCGTGAAGCAGCGATCGTCGCCACGCTGCGCAGCGGCGGTCCCGACATTATCGTGCTGACCGAGTCGTGGGCGAAGGGCGACGACAGCCAGTGCGACCGCCTGGCCGCCCCACTGGGCCTGCCCCACCACACGTTCAGCGGCGTCGCGGCCGAGGAGGACCAGGCGGCTCTGTCTGGCGTTGCCGTGCTGTCTCGCTGGCCGATCCGGCGCGAGACCAGCCTCACCTTCGGCAGCGCCCGCGTACAGTTCGCCGAACTGTACGGCCCCCGCGGCCCGATCCAGGTGTACGGCCTTGTCATGGACGCATGGTGGTTCGACGAGAGCCAAGCCCGCCAGGACGCGGTACGCGAACTACTGACCTACGTTCACGAGGCCCAGGACCAGCAGGCCCCGCTCATCGTCTGCGGCGACTTCAACGCCGACCCCGACAGCGACGAGATCCGCATGCTCACCGGCCGTACCACCGCTCCCGCCCCCGGGCTGTCCTTCTACGACGCCTGGGAGATGGCCGGCCTGCCCATCCCCGGCCACACCTGGTCCAACCGCAATCCCTGGGCCACCCAGCTCCTGTGGCCCGACCGCCGGATCGATTACATCTTCTCCGCCACTCCGCGCCCGGGCGGCGCCGGGCACCCCCGGCATACCGCCCTACTAGGCACGCGCCCCTTCAACAACACCTACCCCTCAGACCACTACGCCCTGCAATCCGACCTCCGCTACTGATCACGTCCTCCGGCCACACCCAGACGATCGCGGCCGGCCAGGTCATCGGCGTCACCGTGGCTGCCTCGCTGCTCGGCTGGCTGCTGCTCGCCCTGCTCGAGCGGCGCACCCCGCATGCCCGGCTCCTCTGGACCACCATCGCGCTGGCGGCGCTGGCTGCGTCGCTGGCGCTTCCGCTGGCCGTCGCGACGACCGCCTCAGCCGCGGCCGGGCTTGTCGTGATGCACGTGACCGTCGGAGCCGCCGTGATCCCCGCCATGGCGCACACGGCGCGGGCGCGCAGACAGCCCGGCCATCCTCAACGGGGGTGTGCTGCGCGCCAGGCGCCCCAGATCTCGGGCCGGAGCTTGCCGCGGCCGGGGATGGCAAGACCGGCGGCGCGGGCCCAGGCCCGGACTTCGGCGGTGGAGGGCTCGGGGGCGTCCGGCGCCTCAGCGAGCTCGGTCGTGAGGGGCGCTGCGGCCAATGGTGTGAGCCGCTCGGTCGAGGCGGTCTCGGTGTCGGCCCACGCCCGGGCGGCGGCCAGGAACCGGTAGATCCATTCCTCGGCGAGGTGGCGGGTCTCGCAGAAGACGATCGGGACGCTGGGCCAGCGGATCTGGAGTTCGGCGAGACCGTCGGCGACCAGCGCGGGACGGACGCGCTCCAGCTTGAACACCTGGGAGTAGCGGTCCTCGACCACGACGGCGGCGCGGGGCAGCGCAGCGAGTTCGGCCAGCGCGTAGCGGAGCTTCCCGCCGGTCAGGCTGGCCACCAGGTCGGTAAGGGACTTGCGCTCGACGGAGGCGATGAGCCGTCCGTCGATGGCCAGGCCGTAGTCCCCGGAGGGAAGCGCCCGCTTGACCGTTGAGACCTGCTGGCCGGCGAACCGGTAGGCGTATCGCTCATGGGAGTCGACCACGATCTCCAGCTCCGCGATCCCGGCGGCCCGGGCCGTGGGAGTGGTCACGTCCGGGCGGGCCTGCTTGCGGGTACGCGGGGACTGCCAGAAGACGGCGTCGCGGCCGCGGGCTCTGGTGAAGACAATCTGGGAGCGATTCTCCCGTCCTCTGTCCAGGACGAGGTCGATGGCGGCGCCGCGGCGGACACAGGACCGAAGGCCGGCTCGTTCAACGATGTCGGGGACTTCGGGCCACTCATCCAATGAGACCGGGTAGCAGTACAGGGCGTTGGTGCGCGGCCAGGTCCCTGAGGTGCGGAACACCATCCCGCCGGCCAGCGGCAGCAACAGCAGATACGGCAGTCTGGAGTCGGGGTCTGGGTTGCGCGCGATCAGCAGTTCCACGCTCTTCAGCCTTCCACCCGATCCGCTCCGGCAGGCTGGCGGCCCGGCTAACGCCCCAGGATTGCGGCAGCCTGGCGCAGCGTGACCAGTTGCTCGTGACAGTGAGCACGCTGCGATGCCCGGAGTTCACTGGCGCTTATGATGCGGGTGGCCTGGGGTTGGCGGGATCGCCCTCGCCGTGGCTGTCCTTTACTGCGCCGGCTCGGAGTGCCAGCCTGGACGGGTGAGGCCGACGATCAGGTACTGCACCACGCCTGCGGGCCGGATCGCTTACTCGACGGTGGGTGCTGGCCCGGCGCTGTTGTGCGATTCGGGCTGGGTAACCCATCTGCGCGGGCAGCTGGAGCTGTTCTCCTTCGGCAGCTTCGTCGAGTCCCTGGCGGAGCGGTTTACCGTGATCCGCTACGACAAGCCCGGGTGCGGCCTGTCGGACCGGGACGGGATTGACCTGTCGTTCGACGGGCAGGTGGCCGCCGCACTTGCGGTCGCCGATGCGGTACGCGCCGACCGCTTCCGCCTGTTCGGGGCCTCGCAGGGCGGTCAGCTCGCCGCCGCCATAGCGGCGAAGCACCCGGACCGGGTCGAGGCGCTTGTGCTGTACGGAATGTGTGCCAGCGGCGCCGATCTGGCGCCTCCGGAGGTCAGGAACTCGATCGTGGCGCTGGCGCGGGCCCACTGGGGCCTGGGGTCGAAGGTGCTGACCGGCATTTTCGTCCCCGACCCCACCGCCGGGGAACTCGAGGTGCTCTTGCGGTTTCAGCGGGCGACCGCCTCGGCCACCGTGGCCAGCCGGCTCCTGGAGGTCTACTACGACACTGACATCAGGGCACTGCTCCCGACGATCCTGGCGCGGACGGCGGTACTGCACCGTGAGGCGGACCGGGGCACACGGTTCGAGCTGGGCCGAGAGGTAGCCACGCTCATCCCCGGGGCGGCGCTGATCCCGCTGCCGGGTTCCAGTCACCTGTTTTACCACGGCGACTGGACCGGGGTCTTGGAGGCGATGCTCAGCTTCCTGGGCGAGCCTGCGAGCCCGGGGCCGCGGCTGACCGGCCGTGAGCTCGAGGTCGCCGGGCTGATCGCCGAAGGGCTGACCAATCATTCCATCGCGAGGCGCTTGTCTGTCGCGCCGCGGACAGCGGAGGCGCACGTCGAGAACATCCGGCGCAAGCTCCAGGTGCACTCGCGTGCCCAGATCGCGGCGTGGGTAACCGAGCATCGGCTGCGCCCCTGAGCTGAGCGCCTCGGTAGTTCACCCGATGCAGGCAACGGCACGACCGTCCCGGGCGGGGAAACCGCGCGGATTGCCGGTAGTTCACCCGATTGCCGTCCCAGGCTGGGCGATCTTAACGTCGAGGCATGTCGCACGCCACGAAGGGCATCGACCAGGGGACGCGCGCCGCTGTGCCGCTCGCGGTGGCCATCGACCTGCCATTGGCGCGTGCCCGCGCTGATCCCCGCCCTTCGGCCCGGTCCCAGCGGAGCACACAAAACGAACGGGAAAACACGATATGAGCAGCAGGGCAGTGACCAGCCCGGCGACGGCGCCGGCTGACGCAGGAGGCCGCGCGGCGGCATCAGCCCGGGTCGGCATGTTCGCGCCCTTCGACCTGCTCGAGCAAGGCCCGGAGACTGCCCGCGCATTCCTGGCCCAAGTCGGGAAGGCGGGCATCGACCACGTCTGCTGCGGAGACCACGTCAGTTTCGCCGGCGCAGGGTTCGACGGGCTCGTGCAGGCCACCGCGCTGGCGATGCTACATCCCACCTTGCCCATCTACAGCGGCGTGTACCTACTGCCGCTGCGCCATCCCGTCCTGGTGGCCCGCCAGCTCGCAGATATCGGCCGGCTCGCCCCCGGGCGGCTCATCTTCGGCGTCGGAATAGGTGGCGAGGATCGCCACGAAGTGGCGATCTGCGGGGTGGACCCGGCGACCCGGGGCCTGCGGATGGATGAATGCCTCACCATCGTGCGCCAGCTCCTGACCGGTAAGGCGGTCACCTTCCACGGCAGGTTCTTCGACCTTGACGAAGCAATCATCGCCCCCGCACCGGCCGACGCGATTCCTATCATCATCGGGGGCCGTTCCGACGTGGCGATCCGGCGCGCAGCCCGGCTCGGCGATGGCTGGCTCGGCATCTGGAACTCCCCCCGCCGTTTCGCCGCCGCCGTCGAGATGGCGGCAGGGGAGGCCGCCCGCACAGGCCGGCCCGACCCACCGGACCGTCACGCGATGCAGGTGTGGTGCGGGCTGGCTGACTCCAAAGAGGCTGCCCGCGCCTGCCTTGCGCCGGCGATGGAGGCCTTCTACCAGCTCCCGTTCGAGCGCTTTGAACGCTACTGCCCCCACGGCACCGCCGACGAGGTCGCCGAGTTCCTCGCACCCTACGCCGCCGCGGGCTGCACCGAATTCAACCTCATCCCCCAGTCACCCGACCACGACCAGGCCATCGCCGGCACGGCAGCCGTGAAGCGACTCCTGGGACCGACATGACAGATTCCCTCGTTATCCCTTCCCGCTTCTGCGGCCCCCCGGACAGCGGCAACGGCGGCTACGTCTGCGGACGCATCGCCGCGTACCTGAATGGCCCGGCAACAGTCACGCTGCGCCGGCCGCCTCCCCTGGCGACACCCATGGCGGTCGAGCGGCACGACCAGGACCCGGTCCGCGTCCTGGACGGCGGCACCCTGGTCGCCGAGGGAACCCGCCTGCCGGACAGCCTGGCCATCGAACCTCCCGGCCCGGTCTCCATTCCCGAAGCTCGCGCTGCAGGCACCAGATGCCGTTTGCGGGCCCACCCAGAGGAACATCCCTTCCCGACCTGCTTCGTGTGCGGGCCGGATCGCCCACGCGGGGACGGACTGCACATCCTGGTCGGACCGGTCGCGGGCCGGGA
>JAOPYP010000414.1 GCA_025964635.1 Actinomycetes bacterium
CGGCTCCGGCCCGAGGTGGCGGCGGCGCTGCGCAGCGCGGAACGCGACCCGGCCGGCATCACCGACGCGGAGGCCCTCGCGCTGCTGGACGCGGACGGCCCGGAGCTCGAGGCCCTGGCCGCGCTGGCCGACGGGCTGCGCCGGGAGGCCGCGGGGGATGACGTCACCTACGTCGTCACCCGGAACATCAACTTCACCAACGTGTGCTACACGGGGTGCCGGTTCTGCGCGTTCGCGCAGCGCCGGACCGACGCCGACGCCTACACGCTGTCCCTGGCGCAGATCGGCGACCGGGCCGAGGAAGCGTGGCAGGCCGGGGCCACCGAGGTCTGCATGCAGGGCGGTATCCACCCGGACCTGCCCGGCACGGCCTACTTCGAGATCGCGGCCGAGGTCAAGCGGCGCGTCCCGGGCCTGCACGTGCACGCGTTCTCGCCGATGGAGGTGGTCAACGGCGCATCCCGGACCGGGCTGAGCATCCGCGACTGGCTGGTGCGGGCCCGGGAAGCCGGGGTGGGCTCGCTGCCCGGAACCGCCGCTGAGATCCTCGACGACGACGTGCGGTGGGTGCTCACCAAGGGCAAGCTGCCCGCGTCCGCCTGGATCGAGGTGATCACCACCGCCCACGAGCTGGGCATGCCGACGACCGCGACGATGATGTACGGGCACGTGGACACGCCGGCGCACTGGGTCGGGCACCTCCGGGTGATCCGGGGCATCCAGGAGCGCACCGGCGGCTTCACCGAGTTCGTGCTGCTCCCGTTCGTGCACGCGAGCGCGCCCATCTACCTGGCCGGGCTGGCCCGGCCCGGCCCCACCCGGCGCGAGAACCGGGCGGTGCACGCCCTGTCCCGGATCATGCTGCACGGCGCGATCAGCTCGATCCAGTGCTCCTGGGTCAAGCTGGGCGAAGACCTCTGCCGGGACGTGCTCCAGGGCGGCGTGAACGACCTGGGCGGCACCCTGATGGAAGAGACGATCAGCCGGATGGCCGGCTCGCAGAACGGCTCCTACAAGACGATCAGCCAGTTCTCGGAGCTGGTGGCGCCGCTGGGGCGGCCGCTGCGGCAGCGCACCACGACCTACGGGCAGCCAGCCCCGGACCGCCTGGCCGCCGCGGCGGCCAGCGACGGGGTCAGCGGGGCGGTGCGGGGTGGTACCCGGACGCCGCTTCCCCTGGCCATGCCCTGAACCGTCAAACGCCGGCCCGTCATGCCCTGACCCCGTATACCCGGCCCGGGCGCGGGCCGGACCGGGCATGATCGTGGGTCAGCACGGGCACAAGTGCCAGCGGAGGAGATGAGGCATGCCAGAACGCAGTGCCGGGCCGGCGGCGGCAGCCGCTCCGGCCAGCCGGGCCACCGAGCTCACCGGCTGGGGACGGGTCGCGCCCTCGACCGCACGGCTGGCCGAGCCCGCCGATCCCGCGCAGGTCGCGGGGCTGCTGGCCGCCGCCCCGGCTCACGGCGTGATCGCCCGCGGCCTGGGCCGCAGTTACAACAACGCGGCGCAGTGCGGCGGCGGACTGGTCATCGGCACCACCGCGATGCACCGGATCACCAGCTTCGACGCCAGCACCGGGCTGGCCACCTGCGACGCCGGGGTCAGCCTGGAGCAGCTGATGGTGGCGGGCCTGCCGTCCGGGTGGTTCGTGCCGGTATCGCCCGGGACCCGGCAGGTGACCGTGGGCGGCGCGATCGCGGCGGACGTGCACGGCAAGAACCATCACGCCGCCGGCAGCTTCGCCCAGCACGTGCCCTGGTTCGACCTGCTGCTGCCGGACGGCCGCCAGTGCCGGGTCACGCCCGGGGACGATCCCCGCCTGTTCTGGGCCACGGCCGGCGGGATGGGCCTGACCGGCATCATCCTGGCCGCGGCGGTCCAGCTGAAGCCGGTCCTGACCTCGCGGGTCCGGGTGGATACCGTCCGCACCGCCGACATCGACGAGACCATGGCCTGCCTGTCGGACACCGACGACCGCTACGGCTACACCGTGGCCTGGACGGACTGCCTGGCCCGCGGGACCAGCCTGGGACGCTCGGTGATCACCAGCGGCGACTTCGCGGCCCCCGGCGACCTGGCTCCTCGGGACCGCCGGGATCCGCTGGCGTTCCGGCCCGGCGCCCGTCTCGGCGCCCCGCGGGGCTTCCCGGGCGGGCTGCTGAACCCGGTCACGGTCGGCCTGGCCAACGAGGTCTGGTACCGCAAGGCGCCGCGCAAGCGGGAGGGGGAGATCCAGACCATCGGGGCGTTCTTCCATCCGCTGGACGGGATCAGGAACTGGAACCGGGTGTACGGCCCGGCGGGCTTCCGCCAGTACCAGTTCGTGGTGCCGTTCGGCCAGGAGGCGGTGGTGCGCCGGGCGCTGGAGCGGATCAGCGGCGCCCGCGCTCCCTCGTTCGTGACCGTGCTCAAGCGGTTCGGCCCGGCGGACCCGGGGTTCCTGTCCTTCCCGCTGCGGGGCTGGACGCTGGCGCTGGACTTCCCGGCGGCGACGCGGGGCCTGGCCGGGCTGCTGGACCAGCTCGACGGCGACGTGCTGGACGCGGGCGGCCGGGTCTACCTGGCCAAGGACTCCCGGGTGCGGCCCGAGGTGTTCGCCGGGATGTACCCGCGGCTGGAGGAGTTCCGCAAGCTCCGGGCGGAACTCGACCCGGGCGGCCTGCTCGCCTCCGACCTGTCCCGCCGCCTGGAGATCTAGCCGGGTCCCGGGATCACAGGGTGAGCATGAAGTCGCCCGGGTCACGGGGCGGCCGGTCGGCGGGCACGGCCGCCGGGTGGCCGACGCCGACCGCGCCCATCGGCTCCCATCCCTCCGGCAGGCCGAGGGCGGCCGCCGCGACCGGCCGGCAGAACATGGTGCTGGAGACCCAGCACGAGCCCAGGCCCTCTACGGCCAGCGCGACCAGCAGGTTCTGCACGGCCGCCCCCACCGCCACCACGAACATCTCCCGCTCGGCCGCGCCGCGCCGCGCGTCCGGGTAGACGTGGGCCGCGTCGGCGACCAGGCACGGCACGATGATCAGCGGGGCGCGGCGCAGGGGCTCGCCGCGGCGCACCCGGCGCGCGATCTGGTCCTCGGTGAACCCGTCCCCGCGCAAGTCGGAGATCCACGCGGCCAGCATGTCGTCGAGCAGCGCGGCCCGGGCCCGGGCCGAGGACAGCACCGCGAACCGGCATGGCGTGGAGTGATGCGGCGCGGGCGCGGTGAGGGCGGCCGCGATCGCGCGGCGCACCGCCTCCGCGTCCACCGGATCGGCGGTGAAGTCCCGGACCGTGCGCCGCGCGGACAGCACCTCGCCCGGGCCGTAGCGGAACATGTCCTCCGCCGGTGGCCGGATCAGCGCCTGGGCGCCGGGGCCGTCGTCCTCGGTGACCAGGTCCCCGAGCCCGCGGACCAGCGCCACCGGGATGCTGGCCACCTTGCCCTTGACCAGGTCCGCCGCCGACGCCAGCTCGTCGGCGACGGCGACGACCGTCACCTCCATCGTCTGCCCGAAGGTGTCCGCCTGGCCGCGGTAGTCGCGTAGCGGGGCCAGCCCGGCCACGCCGATGGCCGCGTCCGCCTGGCCTATCCGCCAGGGGCGTCCCATCGTGTCGGTGATCACCACGGCCACGTTGACGTGCCGCCGCTCGCGCAGCCCGCGGCGGATCCGGCGGGCCGAGTCGTCCGGGTCCGCGGGCAGCAGGGCCACCGTGCCCGGGGCCGTGTTGGAGTCGTCCACCCCGGCCGCGGCGAGCACCAGGCCATGGTGGGTCTCCACGATGCGGGCCGGTCCGCGCCGCGCCACCACCCGGACCGTCTCCGCGTCGATCGCCTTGTCCCGGTCGGCCCGGATGACCCGGTCTTCCGCCTTGCTCACGATCTTGGAGGTGATCACGAGGATGTCGCCGTCAGCCAGGTCCGGCGCGGCGCCCGCGATCAGGCCGGCCAGGTCGTCACCCGCGCCGATCTCGGGGAGGCCGGGCACGCCGGTCACCGACAGGCTGCCCCGGGCGGCGGGGCCGGCCGGGCCGTGGCCGGTCATCCGCGCAGGTCCTGGGCCAGGTCGAGGGCAGCCCGCGCGATGGTAGCGGTGGCGGCGAGGCTGGTCATGTAGAGCGGCAGGGCCCGGACGGTGATCCCGGCCAGTTCCGGCGCGTCCACCGCGGCCTTGTCCTGCTCGTCGACCAGCCACCCGTTCAGCAGCCCGGGACCGTAATGCGCCGCCACGGCCTGGGCGGTGGCGGGCACCCCGATGGCGGCCAGGCAGGCGTCAGCCATGCCGCGCACCGGGGCCCCGCCGATGATCGGGGATACCCCGACCACGGTCTTGGCCCGGACCGCGTCCGCGATCGCGGGCACGGCCAGGATGGCGCCGATGCTCACCACCGGGTTGGAGGGCGGAAACAGGACCACGTCCGCGGCGGCGATCGCCTCCAGGACGCCCGGGGCGGGCCGGGCCTGGGCCGCCCCCTCCACGATGATGTCGGCTGCGGGCACGGCGGCGTGCAGCCGCACCCACCACTCCTGGAAGTGCACGGTGCCCGGTCCCGGCCCGGGCTGGCCCGGGTCGCCGGCCAGGACCACGTGGGTCTCGGCCCAGTCATCCGTCATCGGGATCAGCGTCACCCCCGGCCGCCAGCGCTGGCACAGCGCGGCCGTGGCCGCCGAGAGCGGCTGGCCCGCCGCCAGCATGCTGGTCCGGACGATGTGCGTGGCGAAATCCTTGTCGCCCAGGTTGAACCAGTCCGGCCCGGACCAGCCGGAGCCGGCGCTGTAGGCGTTCAGCTCACCCAGGACGGTGAACGAGTCGCCGTCCCGGCCCCAGCCCTGCTCCTCGCTGATCCCGCCGCCGAGGGTGTACATCACGGTGTCCAGGTCGGGCGAGACGTGCAGGCCGAACAGGCTGATGTCGTCCCCGGTATTGCCGATGACGGTGATGTCGGCGTCCGGGGCCTCGGCCTTCAGCCCGCGCAGGAAGCGCGCGGCCCCGACTCCGCCTGCCAGCACGGTGATGCGCATGCCGGCCAGTCTTGCAACCCAGGCTCAGGTGCTTCCCGCGAACCCCCCGGGAAGCCCCTTTCCGGGCGGCCGGCGGCCCCGGGGCGATGCTGGGGCCCCAGGAATCTGGACGGACTTTCCCGTCATCAGGGTCAAGAACACCGCCTCTACCACGTATCCAGCTTGACTCAACGCAAGACACGCGGGTGTAATTTCAAGCGTGTAGTTTCCGTGTCCCGGGGGAGAGGGCACGGGCATCGAAGGGGTAGGAGGTGCACGGTGGCAGACGTCATCGTCCCGCTGGCGCCGGTCGGGTTCGGGATCGGCGTCGACGACGCCGCTGAAGTCGGCTGGCAAGATCGCGCGCTCTGCGCGCAAACCGATCCGGAGGCGTTCTTCCCAGAGAAGGGCGGCTCCACCCGGGAGGCCAAGAAGGTCTGCCGGGGCTGTGAGGTCCGCGTGGAGTGCCTGGAGTACGCGCTGGAGCATGATGAACGCTTCGGCATCTGGGGCGGGCTGTCCGAGCGTGAGCGGCGCCGGATGAAGCGCGAGGCGGTCTGACCGTCGCGTTCTGACGGTCGCGGTCTGGCCGTCCTGGTCTGGTTCCCCGGGGGCTGGCCCCCCGGGGCCCGGTTCCCGGGCGCCAGGTCCGGCTGTTCTGGTCGGCATGACCCGTTCGCAGGCGTCCGGGCCACGAGTTGATCACCGTCCGTGAGCTCTCTGGGTGACCGCGCAGCGTACGCCGCGCGGCGGCCAGGGGGGCTTGGCTGCCGGGTGGCAGCGGTCCGCACTGAAGCGTCCAGACTGCCTGCCCGGCCGGTACCAGGTCGCGTATTGTTCACGCGTACCCGCCCCGGCTGGGACCTCGAGCGGACAGCTGGTGGTGCCCCAGCAGGTGACCATTCTGACCAGCAAACGGACTCGTGTCGACAACTAACACGCAGGGCCAGCACGTCGTCACCGCGGTGATCATCGCCCACGATGGCGCCGCGTGGCTGCCGCGTATCGCCGAGGCGCTGCTCGGCCAGACCCGGCCGGTGCAGCGGGTCGTGGCCGTGGATACCGGCAGCCGGGACCGCAGCGGCGCGGTGCTCGCCGAGCTGCTCGGCCGCTCGGTGGTGTTCGGCATGGACCGCCGGACCGGCTACGGCGCGGCCATTGCGAACGCGCTGCGGCACCGGGCGGCCAACACCAACGTCCCCGGGCCGGCGGGGCTGGCGCCGGGCGACCGGACCGAGTGGGTCTGGCTGCTGCACGACGACAGCGAGCCCGCCCCGGACGCCCTGGAGCAGCTGCTGCGCGGCGCGGCCGAGGCGCGCTCGTCGGCGGTGCTCGGGCCCAAGGTGATGGACTGGGCCGACCGCCGGGTGCTGCTCGAGGCCGGGATCACCATCGACGGGGCCGGGCGGCGGATCACCGGCGTGGAGCCCCGCGAGGTGGACCAGGGCCAGCACGACGGCGACCGCGACGTGATGGCGGTGAGCAGCGCCGGGATGCTGGTCCGCCGGGACATCTGGGACCAGGTCGGCGGCTTCGACCCGGCCATGCCGCTGCTGCGCGACGACGTCGACTTCTGCTGGCGGGTGCACGCGGCCGGGCACCGGGTGCGGGTGGTCACCGACGCCGTCGTCTACCACCTCGAGGCCACGGCCCGGAACCGGCGCTCGCCGTCCGCGGCCCCGCGGCCGCGCCGGATGGACCGGCACAACGCGCTGCTCACCCTGCTGGCCAACCTGCCGCTGGGGCCCGCGCTGTCCGCGCTGGCCGGCAACCTGGTGCTCTCCACCCTGCGCACCGTGTTCTTCCTGCTCGCCAAGCGCCCGCGGGCCGCCCTGGACGAGTTCACCGGGGTGACGTCCGTGCTCGGGCACCCGCTGCAGCTCGCCGCGGCCCGCCGCCGCCGGGCCCGGGGCAGGCGGGCCGCCTACAGCCGGCTGCGCGCCGACCTGCCCCCTGGCCGCTCCATACGGCGCCTCGCCGAGTTCGCCGCGAGCGTGTTCTACACCTCGACCCAGATCGACACGGCGGGCAGCCACCACGCCACGGACGACCCGACTGACGACGACTTCATGTTCGTGGACAACGGCTTGGCGCAGCGGATCCTGAGCAACCCGGGCGTCCTGCTGGTCGCCGGGCTGACCCTGGTCGCGCTGATCGCGGAACGCTCGCTGCTGGGCGCGGGCACGCTGGCGGGCGGGGCGCTGACCCCGGCCTGGGGCGGCGCCTCAGCGCTGTGGCACGAGTACCTGCAGGGCTTCCACCCGGCCGGGATCGGCTCAGCCAGCTCCACCCCGCCGTACGTGGCGGTCATCGCCGTGCTGGCCACGGTGCTGGGCGGCAAGCCCTGGCTGGCCATCGATGTCATCATGATCGGCTGCATCCCGCTGGCCGGCCTGTCGGCCTTCCTGGCCGCCCGCCGGGTCACCGGGTCGGTGCTGGCCCGCGTCTGGGGCGCCGCGGCCTACGCGCTGCTCCCGGTGGGCATGGGCGCAGTCGCGGGCGGCCGGTTCGGCTCGGCCGTCGTCTTCGCGCTGATCCCGCTGATCGCGGTGCTGGCCGCACGGATCTTCACCGAGACTCCGCGGCGAGCCCGCCGCGCCGCCTGGGCGGCCGGGCTGGTGGTCGCGATAGCAGCCGCCTTCGTCCCGCTGATCTGGGTGGTGGCCGTGCTCGGCGGCCTGCTCGCGGCCGTGGTCTTCCGCCGGCCTGGCCGGGGCACGCTGCTCAACCTGGGCATCACCGTGGTGGTCCCCCCCACCCTGCTGCTGCCCTGGACGCTTCAGGTCGCCACCCGGCCGTCCCTGCTCTTCCTCGAGGCCGGGAACAAGGTGCCCGGGCTGGCCACGGCGGGCCTGCCCGCCCGGTCGCTGCTGCTGCTCTCGCCGGGCGGCCCGGGCCTGCCGCCGTTCTGGGTGACCGGCGGCCTGGCCCTCGCGGCGCTGGCCGCGCTGCTCCTCACTGCCCGGCGGTTCCTGGTCATCGCGGGCTGGTCCGTGGCCCTGCTCGGCCTGCTGGTCTCGGTCGCCGTGAGCCGGATGCTGCTGACCACCGACGACGCCAGCACGCAGGTCGCCGGCTGGCCAGGGATCTCGCTCGCGATCGCGGCCGCCGGCCTGGTCCTCGCGGCGGTCGTGGCCGCGGACGCCCTGCCCGGCCAGCTCGGGGAGGGACGGTGGCGCCGCCCGGCCGGGCTCGGCGTCCTGCTCCTGGCCGCCGCGGCGTGCAGCGCGCCGCTGCTGGCGGCGGGCTCCTGGGTGGCCACCGGGGTCCGGGGCCCGGTCACCGGGGCCGCCGCGCCGGTGCTGCCCCCCTTCGTCAGCGTGTCCTCCGACAACCCGCTGCGGCCGCGCACGCTTGTCCTGCGCCCCCAGCGCGGGACCGTCACCTATGAGGTGCTCCGCGGCGCCGATCCGCTGCTGGGCGCGACCGACCTGACCCAGCCCCCGGCCGCGCAGCGCACCCTGGACGGCGTCGTCTCCACCCTGGTCGCGCAGGGCGGCGGGGACGCGCAGGATCAGGGCCAGGCCCTGGCGGCGCTGGGCATCCGTTACGTGCTGCTGCCCGCCCCGGTGGACGCCGCCCTGGCCGGCACGCTGAACAACGTCGCCGACCTGCGCCCGGTGAGCAAGACGGCCGACTTCCAGCTCTGGCGGGTGGCGCAGACCGCGGCGCGGGTCCGGGTGGCCGGCCCGGGCGGCAAGGTCGTTGCGGTGCCGTCCGGGGAGGTGAGCGTCTCCGGCGCGGCCGCGCCGCGCGGCGGCGGGACCCTGGAGCTGGCCGAGCCGGCCGGCGGCTGGACCGCCACCCTCAACGGCACCGCCCTGCGGTCCGTGCCATCGCCGGCCGGCGCGTGGGCGCAGGCTTTCCGGCTCCCGCCGGGCGGCGGAACCCTCGACGTCTCCCACCCCCAGCTGGGCCGGACCGTCATCGTGGTGCTGGAGGGGCTGGCCCTGCTGGTCGTGGCCGGCCTCGGGCTGCCGGGCGCCCGGGTGCCCGGCGAGAGCAGCGCGGCGGCCGCGGCGGCGGGG
>JAOPYP010000573.1 GCA_025964635.1 Actinomycetes bacterium
GCCAGGTCGCCCGGCTCGCCGACGTCGGCTACGCGGCCCTGGCCCTGGCCGTGCCCTACGGGCTGGTGGCGGGGGCGCTGGCGCTGGCCGGGCAGTCGGAGCAAGCCACGCCGTCGCTGCCGCAGGCGGTCCTGTCCGGTTTCCTGATCGCCCTGGTCGCCGGCGGGCTCGGCGGGGCCCGGGCACTGGCCCCGTGGGGCCGCCTGATCCATCTGCTGTCCCCGCGGACCCGGTCGGTGTTTCTCGGGTCGGTCGGTGCGCTCACGGTGATGACCGCGGCGGGCGCGATCCTGGCCGGCGCCTCGCTCAGCGCCAGCATGGGCGGCTTCCGGTCCGTGGACGCGGCGCTCGCGCCCGGCCTGGTGGGCGGGGGCCTGCTCCTGCTGATCCAGATCGCCTACGTGCCCAACGCCGTGGTGTGGTCGATCTGCTACACGCTCGGCCCCGGTTTCGCGTTCGGCACCGGCACCGTGGTCGCCCCCACCGGGGCCGCGCTCGGGCCGCTGCCGATGCTGCCGATGCTCGCGGCGCTACCTGGCGGGGCGCATTCGTCCGTGCCCGGCTGGGTGTCCATGCTCATGCTCAGCGTGCCGTACCTGGCCGGGGCGTTCGGCGGGCTGCTGACCGCCCGGGCGGCGCCCACCCCGGCGCTGGAGCTGGCGCCACTCTGGGGTTTCGCCTGCGGCGTGGCCACCGGGTTCGCCCTGGGGCTGCTCGCGGCCTTCGCGGGCGGCCCGCTGGGCAGCGGGCGGCTGACCGCGGTCGGGCCGTCCGGGTGGCAGGCCGGCGTGGTGTCCGTGCTCGAGGTCGGTGTCGCCGCCGCGATCACCGCCGGCCTGGTGAACTGGTTCCGGATGCGCCGGCTCACCGCTGCCGGGGTGATGCCCGGGCCCCGCGAGGCTGACCCGCCGGCGCCGGACTACCCGGACTACCCGGGCGCGGGGCCCAGGCTGCGGGCCGGGGGTGCCGGGGCCGAGGACAGCGGGCACCACATCTACGTCGACCCCTGGGGGGACGCCGACAACGGAGCGGACGGTGGCAGGCCCGATCCGCCTGGCCCGGCCGCCCTGCCCTGACGCCCGGGCCCTGCCTACCGGGCTTTGACGAGCGGGCCCTGACTACCTCGCCCTGATTTCCGGGCCCTGACGGCAGGCCCCGGAGTCCGGCCCGCGTCAGCGCGTGGCGTGCTCGATGGCCCGGGTGAACTGGGTCCGGCAAGTCTGCTGTGCGACCACCGTGTTCGCCCCGCTCAGGCACCGGGAGAACGTTGACGCCTGCTGGCCGAACAGCGCGAAGCCGGCCAGCAGGACGCCGCTGATCAGCACCCCGACCCCGCCGATCGCGATGGCCACGACCGAGCCCCGGGGGCCCGCCGTCCCGCCGCGCCGGGCCCGCCGGGTCGCGGTGCCCGCCAGCCAGATGGCCATGACCCCGGCCACCAGGGCGAACGCCACGATGAAGACGCCCCGCTGGAAGTTGCTCAGGCCGAGCACGCCGAACAGGCTCAGCAGCGCGAGGAACAGCGCGGCGACCGACCGTTGCTGATGCACCGGATCGGCGCGCCCGGTGGGCTTGGCCTTGACCCGGGGCAGCGGCTGCTCCCCGCCGTCCGCACCCGGGGCTGGGGCGTCCGGGGATGGAGCGCCCGGGGATGGAGCGGGCGGCGGAGGGGCGGCCTGCTCCGGGTGCCGGTCCGGCGGCACACCCAGGGCCGCCGCATCCGGGGCGGCGGCGTCAGCGGGCGATCGGTCGGGGAGCGGTGGAGGCTGGACGGCTGGGGGCATCAGCGGGGTGCTCCAGGGGGCAGGTAGCGGGAGTGCTCCGGGAGGCAGATACGGACACAGCCTCCTATTTTGCCCTGTCCGGGCCGGTGGGCAACCCATTGGCCCGATGCGGTTATCGTGGCCGCATGCGCGCACGCCTGGTGGTTCTGGTCTCGGGCGCGGGAACGAACCTGCAGGCCCTCCTGGATGCCTGCGCGGATCCGGCCTACGGCGCGGACGTGGTGGCGGTCGGCGCCGACCGGACCGGCATCGAGGCGCTGGCCCGCGCGGAGCGGGCCGGAGTGCCCACGTTCACGCACCGGGTCAAGGACTATCCGAGCCGGGCGGACTGGGATGAGGCGCTCACCGGGTCGTGCCGCGCGGCCCGGCCGGACCTGGTCATCCTGGCCGGGTTCATGAAGCTGGTCGGGCCGCCCTTCCTGGACGCGTTCGGCGGGCGCCTGATCAACACCCATCCGGCCCTGCTGCCTGCCTTCCCGGGTATGCACGGCGTGCGCGACGCCCTCGACCATGGGGTGAAACTGACCGGGTGCACCGTGTTCCTGGTCGACGCGGGCACCGACACCGGCCCGGTGATCGCCCAGGCGGCGGTCCCGGTGCGGGACGACGACGACGAGACGACCCTGCACGAGCGGGTCAAGGTAGCTGAGCGGGCCCTGCTCGTGGAGACTGTGGGCCGGATGGTCCGCGACGGGTGGGCCGTGCACGGCAGGAAGGTAAGGATCGGCCGGTGACGAGGGTAGCGATCAGGCGGGCGCTGATCAGCGTGTACGACAAGACGGGGCTCGATGACCTGGCCCGCTCGCTGCACGCCGCGGGAGTGGAGATCGTCAGCACCGGCAGTACCGCGGACACCATCACGGCCGCGGGCGTCCCGGTGACCCGGGTCGAGGATGTCACCGGGTTCCCGGAGGCGCTCGACGGCCGGGTCAAGACGCTGCACCCGGCCGTGCACGCCGGCCTGCTCGCCGACGTGAGCAAGCCGGCCCACCAGGCCCGGCTGGACGAGCTGGGCATCGCGCCATTCCAGCTGCTGGTGTCCAACCTGTACCCGTTCGAGGCGGCGGTGAGCAGCGGGGCCCCGCCGGCCGAGTGCGTCGAGCAGATTGACATCGGCGGGCCGGCCATGGTCCGCGCGGCGGCCAAGAACCACGCGCACGTCGCGGTCATCACCGACCCGTCCCGGTACGGGGACGCCGAGGCGGCGGTGGCCGAGGGCGGGTTCACGCTGGAGCAGCGGCGGCGGCTGGCGGCCCGCGCCTACGCGCACACCGCGGCGTACGACAGCGCGGTCGCGTCCTGGTTCGCCTCCGCTTACGCGCCGGACGAGACGGCGCAGGAAACCGGCTGGCCGGACGTGACTGCGGCGTTGTGGTCCCGGCGTGACGTGCTCCGCTACGGGGAGAACCCGCACCAGCGGGCCGCGCTCTACGTCCGCAGCAGCGCCGGCGAGGGCAGCGCGGGCCAGGGCAAGGCCGGCCAGGGCAGCGCCGGCCAGGGCAGCGCGGGCGACGGCAGCGCCTACGAGGGCCGGGCCGACGGCAAGGCCCCGGCGGGCATCGCCGGGGCGACCCAGCTGCACGGCAAGGCCATGTCCTACAACAATTACGTCGACGCCGCCGCGGCCTGGCGGGCCGCGTTCGACTTCATCCAGCCATGCGTGGCCATCATCAAGCACTCCAACCCGTGCGGCATCGCGCTCGGCACCGACCTGGCCGAGGCGCACCGCAAAGCGAACGCGTGCGATCCGCAGTCCGCCTTCGGCGGCGTCATCGCCGCCAACAGCGTGGTCACTGCGGACATGGCGGCCCAGGTCAAGGACATCTTCACTGAGATCGTCATCGCGCCGGGCTTCGAGGACGACGCGCTGGACATCCTGTCGGGCAGCAAGAACCTGCGCCTGCTGACCTGCCCGCCGCCGGTCCGCGGAGCTGGCGTGCCGGAATGGCGCCAGGTGGACGGCGGCCTGCTGCTGCAGACCCCGGACGAGATCGACGCGCCTGGCGACGATCCGGCCAGCTGGGAGCTCAAGACCGGGCAGCCCGCGTCGCCCGACATGCTCGCCGACCTGGCCTTCGCCTGGCGGGCCATCCGCAGCGTCAAGTCCAACGCCATCCTGCTGGCGTCCGGGCTGGCCACGGTGGGTGTGGGCATGGGGCAGGTCAACCGGCTCGACGCAGCCCGGCTGGCGGTGTCCCGGGCGGGCGAGCGGGCGGCCGGGTCGGTCGCGGCTAGCGACGCGTACTTCCCGTTCCCGGACGGCCTGGAGGTCCTGACATCGGCCGGGGTCCGGGCCGTGGTGCAGCCGGGCGGGTCCATCCGCGACCAGCTCAGCATCGAGGCCGCCGAGCAGGCCGGGATCACCATGTACGTCACCGGAGTCCGCCATTTCTTCCACTGACGTTTCTTCCACTGGCAGTTCCTTCATTGGCAGTTCTTCCATTGGCGTTCCTTCGGCTGGCGGGGGTGAGGGATGACGGCGACGATCCTGGACGGGAAAGCGGCCGCCGCGGCGATCAAGGCCGAGCTGGCCGAGCGGGTGGCCGCGCTGGCCGCCCGCGGCGTCCGGCCCGGCCTGGGCACCGTCCTGGTCGGGGACGATCCGGGCAGCCGGGCCTACGTCAACGGCAAGCACCGGGACTGCGCCGAGGTGGGCATCGCCAGCATCCGCCGCGACCTGCCCGCCGACGCCACCCAGGACCAGGTCGAGGCGGTGGTGGACGAGCTGAACGCCGACCCGGCCTGCACCGGCTACATCGTCCAGCTGCCGCTGCCGGGCGGGCTCGACGCCAACCGGGTGCTGAGCCGCATCGACCCGGACAAGGACGCCGACGGGCTGCACCCGCTGAACCTCGGCCGCCTCGTGCTCATTGAGCCGGGACCGCTGCCCTGCACTCCGCGGGGCATCGTGGAACTGCTCCGGCGCTACGACGTGGCGATCGCCGGGGCCGACGTCACCGTGATCGGCCGCGGCATCACCGTGGGCCGGGCGCTGGGCCTGCTGCTGACCCGGCGCACCGAGAACGCCACCGTCACCCTGTGTCACACCGGGACCAAGGACCTGGCCGCGCACACCCGGAGCGCCGACATCGTGGTGGTCGCCGCGGGCCGCCCCGGCCTGCTGACCGCGGACATGATCAGGCCCGGGGCCGCGGTGCTGGACGTGGGCATCACCAGGACCGAGGCGGGCCTGGTCGGCGACGTGGCGCCCGAGGTCCGGGAGGTGGCCGGCTATCTTGCCCCCATGCCCGGGGGGGTCGGCCCGATGACCAGGGCGATGCTGCTGGCCAACGTGGTGGACGCCGCGGAGGCCGGGGTAAGCTACCAGTAAGTAACATCTGGCTGGCGTCCTGGGGGACCCCGGGGGGTGAGCCAGGAAACGGCATTTGGCACTCTTATGGTTGCGCCGTCGCATACCGGGCCCAGCCTGGCCAGTCAGGGGCCAGTCCTGGATCGCGGCGAATAAGGCAGGAGGTTGGCCGCCGGTCATGAACATCGTCGTTTGCGTCAAGCAGGTGCCGGACACGTGGGCGGAACGGACCCTGAGGCCCGAGGACTCGCGCCTGGACCGGGCGTCGGTCGACGGGGTCATCAACGAACTCGACGAGTACGCGATCGAGGAAGGGCTGCGCCTGGCCGAGGCGCACGAGGGTGAGGTCACCATCCTCACCATGGGCCCGGACAAGGCCAGCGAGTCGATCCGCAAGGCGCTGTCCATGGGCGCCGACAAGGCGGTGCACGTCATCGACGACGGCCTGGCCGGCTCGGACGCGCTGCAGACGTCGGCCGTCCTGGCCCAGGTCCTGGGCCGGATCGGGTTCGACCTGGTCATCCTGGGCGCGGAGTCCACTGACGCCCGGATGGGCGTGATGGCCGCGATGCTGGCCGAGCGGCTCGGCGTCCCGCAGGTCTCGCTGGCCAGCAAGGTCGAGGTGGACGGGACCGCGCTGCGGATCCACCGGCAGCGGGACTACGGCTACGACAAGGTCGAGGCCAGCCTGCCCGCCGTGATCAGCGTGGTGGAGAAGATCAACGAGCCGCGCTACCCGTCCTTCAAGGGCATCATGGCGGCCAAGAAGAAGCCGGTGGAGACGGTCACCCTGGCCGACACCGGGCTCGACGCGGGCCAGGTTGGCCTGGCCGCCGCGGCCACCGAGGTAGTCAGCTTCGCGAACCGGCCGCCGCGGCAGGCGGGCACGGTCGTCAAGGACGAGGGCGACGGCGGGACCAAGGCCGCCGAATTCCTCGCCGGGCAGAAGTTCATCTGAGCCTCAGGTCATCTGGGCAGCGGAGCATCGAAGGAAGGACGGCCGACGATGGCTGAGGTTCTGGTTCTCGCCGAGCACGATGGCGAGACGGTGAAGAAGGTGACCGGCGAGCTGCTCACCCTGGCCCGCCAGTTCGGCGAGCCCGCGGTGGTCTGGATCGGCGCGGGCGCGGAGGGCGGCCGGGAACGGCTGGCCGAGTTCGGCGCGGCCAAGGTCTACGTGGCCGACGGCAGCGACGTCGAGGACTACATAGTCGCCCCCACGGCCGAGGTGCTCGCCGGGCTGGTCGCGCAGAAATCCCCGGCGGCCGTGCTGCTCGCCGCCACCGGCGACGGCAAGGAAGTGGCCGGGCGGCTGGCGGTCAAGATCGGCTCCGGGGTGATCACCGACGCGGTCGGTCTCACCGCGGGCGGCGGCGGCCTGGTCGCGGAGCAGTCCATCTTCGGTGGTGCGATCAACGTGCAGTCCGCCGTGCGGACCGGAACCCCGATCGTCGCGGTGCGGCCCAACTCCATCGCGGCCGAGCCCGCGCCGGCCGCCGCGGAGATCGAGCCGGCCGGGGTGGAGCTGAGCGACGCGGCCAAGGCGGCCAAGATCACCGAGCGGGTCGTGGCCGAGCGGGGCGAGCGGCCCGAGCTCTCCGAGGCAGCGATTGTGGTGTCCGGCGGCCGCGGCGTCGGCAACGCCGACAACTTCGCCCTGATCGAGAAGCTGGCCGACTCCCTCGGCGCGGCCGTGGGCGCGTCGCGGGCGGCGACCGACGCCGGCTGGTACCCGCACCAGTTCCAGGTCGGGCAGACGGGGAAGACCGTCTCCCCGCAGCTGTACCTGGCGGTGGGCATCTCCGGGGCGATCCAGCACCGGGCCGGCATGCAGACCTCCAAGACCATCATGGTGATCAACAAGGACCCCGAGGCGCCGATCTTCGAGCTCGCCGACTTCGGCGTGGTCGGTGACCTGTTCGCGGTGGTGCCGCAGCTGACCGAGGAGGTCGAGCGGCGCTCGGCGAGCTAGGTGTGGCCCCGGAACACGTGCTGCGTGTTGAGCAACTAGATCGCCCACTAGGCTGAAATCCGTCATGGGGTACATCGAGTACGCGGCCGAGCGCCCGCGGCCGGCCGAGGACTGCGTGGTCTACCTGGACCACGCGGCGACCACGCCGATGCTGCCCGAGGCCCTCGCGGTGATGACGGACGAACTCGGCCAGCTGGGCAATCCCTCGTCCCTGCACAACGCCGGCCGCCGCGCCCGCCGCGTGGTGGAGGAGTCACGGGAGCAGATCGCCGAGGTGTTCGGCGCCCGGCCCAGCGAGGTGATCTTCACCAGCGGTGGCACCGAAGCCGACAACCTGGCCGTCAAGGGCCTGTACTGGGCGCGCCGCGAGGCCGCTGCGGGCCGGTCCGGGCCCGCACGATCCGGAATGGCGCCCCGCCGGGTGCTGGCCACCGCGATCGAGCATCACGCGGTGCTGGACTCGGTGCACTGGCTGGCCGGGCACGAGGACGCCGAGGAGCACTGGCTGCCGGTCGACGAGGCCGGGGTGCTCCAGCCCGCCACGCTGGCCGAGGCCATCGCCGCCGCCCCCGGCGAGGTCGCCCTGGTCACGGTGATGTGGGCCAACAACGAGGTGGGCGCGGTCCAGCCCATCGCGGAGCTCGCCGCCCTGGCCCGGGAGTACGGCATCCCGTTCCACACTGACGCGGTGCAGGCGGCCGGCCAGCTGCCGGTCGGCTTCGCGGCCAGCGGCGCGGACGCGATGACCATCACCGGGCACAAGTTCGGCGGCCCGGTGGGCGCGGGCGCGCTGCTGCTGGCCCGCGGGGTCCAGCCGGTTCCCGTGCTGCACGGCGGCGGCCAGGAGAGCGAGGTGCGGTCCGGCACGCTGGACGCCCCCGCCATCCGCGCGTTCGCGGTCGCGGCGGCGGTCATGGCCAGCCGCCGGGACGAGGAGGCCGCCCGGCTGGCCAAGCTCCGTGACGACCTGATCGCCCAGGTGCTCGCGGCAGTCCCGGACGCCATCCTCAACGGGCCGCCCGCGGGTCCGGGCCGCCTGCCTGGCAACGCGCACTTCTCGTTCCCCGGCTGCGAGGGCGACGCGCTGCTGATGCTGCTCGACGCCAAGGGCATCGCGTGCTCGACCGGGTCGGCCTGCACCGCCGGGGTGGCCCAGCCCAGCCACGTGCTGCTGGCCATGGGCGCGGACGAGGCCAGGTCCCGCGGGTCGCTGCGGTTCTCGCTGGGCCACACCTCCACCCAGGATGACGTGGACGCGCTCGGTGCGGCCATCGGGGAGGCCGTGCAGCGGGCCCGCCGCGCCGCCCGCTGACCGTCCGCCCGGCCTGCCGCTTCAAACTTCCGCAACGAACCGCTCGCGGGGCCCATCCCTGGCTGCCGGACGGGCGAAAGGCTTCCCACACGGCCGGCCATGTGCAGGACAAAGGCAGGCCGAGCATGAGGAGCCGCCTGTGCCCGGCACCGGAAACCATCAACGCGACGACGAAGACCGCCGTTTCGATGTGCTCGACCAGGCTTATTACCGCCCCATCCTGGCCTACGCGGTACGCCGGGTCACACTGGCTGAGGACGCCGCTGACGTGGTTGCCGACGTATCCACCACTGCCTGGCGGCGGATCGACGAGCTGCCGCAGGCCCCGGCGGACCGGCGGTGGCGGTACGGGGTGGCGCAGCGGGTCGCCGCCGGCGCCGCAGATCAGCCCGGTGGCTGCCCCGCCTGACCGCGCGGCCGCGGGCCGACGCCGGCACCCGGGCACTCAGCGACCCAGGACCGGGCCAGCCAGGACGCGCCCGGCGCGGGCGCCCGCTGCCACCCCGTCGTCCGCCAGGACCCGCTGACCGCCCGGCCGGCCATCGCCTGCTGCGGCCCGCCGGGGCGGCCGCAGCAGGCGATGACGTGGCGCGCAAGGCGTCCGGCGGCGCGTAGGCTCGGTAGACGATGAATCGTCTTCGCGTGCTGGCCGCCATGTCCGGCGGAGTGGACTCGGCGGTGGCCGCGGCCCGCGCCGCCGACGCCGGTCACGAGGTGACCGGCGTCCATCTCGCGCTGTCCTCGAACCCCCAGTCCTACCGCTCCGGCGCGCGGGGCTGCTGCACGGTGGAGGATGCCCGTGATGCCCGCCGGGCCGCGGACGTGATCGGCATCCCGTTCTACGTGTGGGACATGGCCGAGCGGTTCGACCGGGACGTGGTGGCGGACTTCGTGGCGGAGTACGCCGCGGGCCGCACGCCTAATCCCTGCCTGCGCTGCAACGAGAAGATCAAGTTCGCGGCGGTGCTGGACCGGGCCGTGGCGCTCGGGTTCGACGCGGTCTGCACCGGCCACCACGCCCGGCTCCGCGACGGCCGCCTGGTCCGCAGCGTGGACCCGGGCAAGGACCAGTCCTACGTGCTGGCCGTGCTCCGCCGCGAGCAGCTCGGCCGGGCCATGTTCCCGCTGGGCTCCTCGACCAAGGCCGAGGTGCGCGAGGAAGCCGCGGCGCGGGGGATGGCGGTGGCCACGAAGCCGGACAGCCACGACGTCTGCTTCATCCCGGACGGGGACACCCGGGCGTTCCTGGCGGGCCGGCTGGGCGACTCGCCGGGCCGCATCGTGGCCGAGGACGGGACGGCGGTCGGCACTCATGAGGGTGCGTACGGCTTCACCATCGGCCAGCGCAAGGGGCTGCGGGTCGGGGTGCCGGCCGAGGACGGCCGGCCCCGCTACGTGCTGGACATCGAACCGGTGTCCCGGACCGTGACCGTCGGGCCACGCGAGTCCCTGGACGTGCAGGAGATCCTGGCGGAGCGGCCGGTGTGGAGCGGATGCGAGCCGCTGCGCGAGCCGCGCGAGTGCCTGGTCCAGCTGCG
Source organism: Actinomycetes bacterium (assembly GCA_025964635.1). Taxonomy (GTDB): domain Bacteria; phylum Actinomycetota; class Actinomycetes; order Streptosporangiales; family Streptosporangiaceae; genus RYN-230. Next base: position 9,917 of record JAOPYP010000573.1, read on the forward strand.
CGCCCACGGCGAGGTCCACCGGGCCACCGCCAGTCTGGCCGGGGACATGCTCCAGATCACGCTGGACCGGCCGGCCCAGGGCGTGGCCAAGGGCCAGGCCGCGGTGCTGTACGACGGCGACACCGTGCTGGCCAGCGGCACCATCAGCGGCACCCGGGCCAGGACGCCTGCCCCGGCGGAATCCGCGCGCTGACCGCCTGACCTCACTGGTCCCGGCAGGCTCGGGAGCCTCGCATCAGGCGCACCACGCGTCACCATAAGCCCCTGGAACAAATCTGCCATAACCGGGCATGATGTCCGCGATCACGGGAACTGTGGCCGAATCGTGTCAGCTCTCATTCATTGCGGCGGGCAGGCTAGCAAATGTTCCCCGGAAGTGCATCCCTTGTTACGGGTGGGGAAAGCCTCTAGCGTTGGCGTCAACGGTAGGGGTGACAGGTGCAAAGAGGCATCGGGCCGCGGGAGGCACCATGATCGGTGGCAGTGATCGCCAAGCCAGTCCACGTCGGGCACCCCTGGTACCAAAACGCAGACGCCGGGCCCGGTCCCGGTTTCGCGTCCTGACCGCGGCGGGCGGCGGGGCCGTGCTGGCCTCCGCGCTCCTGGCCGCCTGCGGCACCAGCAGTGCCAGTACCGGGCCGGTCACGCTGACCTACTACCTGTATCCGGATAGTTCCGGCGCGACCCAGCAGGCCATCAAGAACTGCGAGCAGCAGAGCGGCCACAAGTACACGATCTCGTACCAGCAGCTGCCCGCCGCCGCCGATGGCCAGCGGCAGCAGCTGGTCCGGCGGCTCGCGGCCAACGACTCCACGATCGACATCCTCGGCCTGGACGTGACCTGGGAGGCAGAATTCGCTCAGGCCGGCTGGATCGAGCCATGGACCGGCGCGAACAAAGCCCAGGCCGAGAACGGGACCCTCCAGCCGGCCCTGCAGACGGCGATCTGGCACGGCAAGCTCTACGCGGTGCCGGACAACACCAACACCCAGCTGCTCTGGTACCGCTCCGACCTGGTGAAGACCCCGCCCAAGACGTGGGCCGAGATGCTCGCCGACGCGGCCAGGCTCAAGCAGCAAGGCAAGCCGCACTACATCGAGATCCAGGGCGCGCAGTACGAGGGCGCAACGGTCTGGTTCAACACGATGGTGGCCAGCGCGGGCGGCTCGATCCTGAACCCGACAGCCACCAAGGTGACGCTGGGCGCGCCCGCGGTCAAGGCGCTGTCCATCATGAAGCAGCTGGCCACCGGTCCCGGCGGGGACCCGTCGCTGTCGGTGCAGATGGAGAACGAGAACCGGCTCGCTATGGAAGCGGGCTCGGCGGCCTTCGAGCTGAACTACCCGTTCGTGTATCCGGGCATGAAGACAGACAACCCCAAGCTGTTCAAGAACTTCAAGTGGGCGCTGTACCCGCAGGTCAACGCGGGCACCCCGGCCAAGGTGACGATCGGCGGGATCGACCTCGCGGTCAGCCGGTTCTCGCAGCACAAGGCGCTGGCCTTCCAGGCCGCGCTGTGCCTGCGGGACAAGCAGAACCAGATCATCGGGGCCAACATCGGCGGGGTTCCGCCCACCATCACCAGCCTGTACAACAACCCGGCGCTGTTCAAGAACTACCCGTTCCACGCCGACATCCTCTACGCGCTGCAGCACGCCAGCGTCCGGCCGAAGACCCCGGTCTACCAGGTGGTGTCCATCGACATCTCGCATCTGGTCTCGCCGGCAGCCGGCATCAACCCGGCGAGCACCAAGCAGGCGATGGTCGGCCAGCTCAATAACGCCCTGCAATCGAAGGGCCTGGTCCCGTGAGCCACCGTGCAGCAGATGGACGGCTGGCCGCGAGGAAAGGAAGGGGCCGATGACTACCACCACAGAGGCGGCCCCGGGCGGGGCGACGACAGAGGTAGCCAAGGGACGCAAAGCACCGTTGTCCGAGGGTGCGCGGGCCGAGCGCAGGCTGGGCTGGCTGCTGTGCGCCCCGGCGGTCATCGTGATGATCGCGGTCACGGCGTACCCGGTCGGCTACGCCGTTTACCTGTCGCTGGAGCGCTACAACCTGGAACTCCCGAACGCCGTCAAGTTCATCGGGCTGGCCAACTACGGCGCGGTGCTCAGTTCTTCCTACTGGTGGGAGGCGCTGTGGGTGACCGTGCTCATCTCGGTCGTCTCGGTCACCATCACGCTGGTGCTCGGCATGCTGCTGGCGATGGTCATGCACCGGACGCTGTTCGGCCGGGGTTCGGTCCGCACCGCCGCGCTGATCCCGTACGGGATCGTGACGGTCGCCGCCGCCTACGGCTGGCAGTACGCCTGGACGCCCGGGCAGGGCTACCTGTCCGCAATGTTCAACAACAGCGCGCCGCTGACCGATCAGTTCAAGGCGATCGGCGTCATCGTCCTGGCCGAGATCTGGAAGACCACGCCGTTCATGGCCCTGCTGCTACTGGCCGGGCTCTCCCTGGTCCCCGAGGACCTGCAGAAGGCGGCCATGGTGGACGGGGCCAGCGGCTGGCAGCGCTTCGTCAGGATCACGCTGCCGCTGATGAAACCGGCCATCCTGGTCGCGGTGCTGTTCCGCACGCTGGACTCGTTCCGGATCTTCGACAACATCTTCATCCTGACCGGGGGGAACAACGGCACCGCGTCGGTCTCGATCCTCGGCTACAACAACCTGTTCAACGCGCTGAACCTGGGCATCGGGTCGGCGATCTCCATCCTGATCTTCATCTGCGTGGCGATCATCGCCTTCGTGTTCATCAAGGGCTTCGGCACGGCGGCCCCCGGCACGGATATCGGAAAGAGGTGACCGGGCTATGGCCGCTGTAACCACGACCTCCCGGCAGAAGCTCGGCTGGGGAGCGACGAACCTCGTCGTCATCGCGCTGGCCCTGATCCCGGTGCTCTGGCTGGCCTCGCTGTCCTTCAAGACGCCCACCGCGATCCTCGACCCGTCCTTCGTCCCCGCTCAGTGGACCTGGGGCAACTACACGCAGATCCTGAGCACCACGCAGTTCATCAGGCCGCTGATCAACTCGATCGGCATCGGCCTGATCGCCACGCTCATCGCCGTGGTGCTGGCCTCGATGGCGGCCTACGCGGTGGCGCGGCTGCGCTTCCCGGGCAAGGGCGTGCTGATCGGGATGGCGCTGCTGATCGCGATGTTCCCGGCGATCTCGCTGGTCACCCCGATGTTCAGCATCGAGCGCGCCATCGGCCTGTTCAACACCTGGCCCGGGCTGATCATCCCCTACGTCGCGTTCGGCCTGCCGCTCGGTATCTACACGCTGTCCGCGTTCTTCCGGGAGATCCCCTGGGAACTGGAGAAAGCAGCCAAGGTGGACGGGGCTACGCCGTTCCAGGCGTTCGTGAAGGTCATCGCGCCGCTGGCCGCGCCGGGCATGGTCACCACGGCCATCCTGGTCTTCCTGTTCTGCTGGAACGAGTTCCTGTTCGCGATCTCGTTCACCTCCACGCTCGCCTCCCGGACGGCACCGGCCTCGCTGGCCTACTTCAGCGGCAGCTCGCAGTTCACCGTGCCGACCGGTCCCATCGCGGCCGCCGCGGTGGTCATCACCATCCCCATCGTCATCTTCGTACTGTTCTTCCAGCGCCGGATCGTCGCGGGGCTGACAGCAGGCGCGGTCAAGGGCTAGCGCGGATCCAAGGAGAGACCAGTGGCTGAAATCGTTCTGGACAACATCACCAAGCGCTTCCCGGATGGTGCGCTAGCCGTTAACAAGATCAGCCTGGACATCGCGGACGGGGAGTTCGTCATCCTGGTCGGCCCGTCCGGCTGCGGCAAGTCGACGACGCTCAACATGATCGCCGGCCTCGAGGACATCACCGAGGGCGAGCTGCGGATCGGCGGCAAGGTCGTCAACAATAAGACGCCTAAGGACCGGGACATCGCGATGGTGTTCCAGAGCTACGCGCTCTACCCGCACATGACGGTCCGGGAGAACATGGGCTTCGCCCTGAAGCTGGCCAAGACCCCGCAGAACGTCATCAACGAGAAGGTCGAGGAAGCGGCCCGCATCCTGGACCTGACCCAGCACCTGGACCGCAGGCCGGCCAACCTGTCCGGCGGCCAGCGGCAGCGGGTCGCGATGGGCCGGGCGATCGTCCGCGACCCCTCCGCGTTCCTGATGGACGAGCCGCTGTCCAACCTGGACGCCAAGCTCCGCGTGCAGATGCGCACCGAGGTGTCGCGGATCCAGCGCCGGCTGGGCACCACCATGGTCTACGTGACCCACGACCAGACCGAGGCCATGACGCTCGGCGACCGGGTCGCGGTCATGCGCAACGGCCTCCTGCAGCAGGTGGCGTCGCCCCAGGAACTCTACGAGCGGCCCGCCAACCTGTTCGTGGCCGGGTTCATCGGCTCGCCCGCGATGAACTTCCTCGGCGGCACGGTGGAGGAGAACGCCATCCGGACCGGGATCGGGGACATCCCGCTGACGGGCCGGCTGCAGCAGGTGCTGAGCCGTTCCGGGTCAGGCCGCGACGTGATCGTGGGCGTCCGCCCGGAGAATTTCGAGGACGCGTCGTCCGTGCCGGCCGACGTCCGCCCGCACGGCATCACCTTCCAGGCCAGCATCGATGTGCTGGAGTCGCTCGGATCGGAGAAGTACATCTACTTCACTCAGGAAACTGGCAGTGTGGATGCGGCGGAGCTCACCGAGCTGGCCCGGGACTCCGGACGCGCGGACACTGGCTCGGGGGAGGCGACCGTCGTGGCCCGGCTGGACCCCGAGACCCGGATCAGTGAAGGAGACAACGCCGAGCTCTGGGTGGACGGGCGGGCGCTGCACGTCTTCGACCCCGCCACCGGCCAGAACCTGACCCTGGGTGACTCGGGCTCACCGGCCAGCTCCGCGGGCCCGGGGGGCGGGGCAGCCCCGGCGCAGGCCGACGCGGGTGCCGCAGGGCAGGACACAGGCTCTGCGGCCCCACCGCCCCGTTAGCCAGCGGCCGCGCCGCCGCATCTACTCAGCGGCGGTGCGGCCGTGCTCGCCAGCGGCGGTGCCGCTCGGCTGGTCTGCCGCGGTGCCGCTCGGCTGGTCTGCCGCGGTGCCGCCGTGCTTCTCCGGCGGCGGTGCGGTGACTGATCCGCGGATGCGCCAGCGGGGTGAATGGAACTGCCGCTGGAGTTCCTCGATGACCTCGTCGTTCCATTCGTGGGTGCGGATCAGCCGGTAGCGCTCCCGGGCGATGGTCAGGTACGCCTCGGCGTCCGTGCCGTCCCCGACCAGGTCGGCCGCGTGCAGCATGCGCACGACCGGGGTGAACTCCTCGGTGAACCAGCGCCGGGACACTTCGGTCCGGTCGTAGAACTTGTGCTCGTGCTGCATGAGCCGGAACCCCCAGGCCTCCACCGCCTCGCCGAGTTCCGCGTAGGACCAGGGGTCGGACACGGTGATCTTGGCGTAGGCCTGGGGCGTGAGCTTGACCCGGGACCGGAACAGCCGCTCGTAGCTCTTGAACAGCAGGTCGCCGCGGCGGCGGATGCCCTGGGCGGGCACGGCGGTGAGGATCTCCGTGACGTAGGCGTCGATCGTCTTCTGCCCGGTGGCCAGCGCGATCGACACCCGGTGGTGCCCGTCGGAGACGAAGTGCAGGTCGCCGACGCGGTACACGTCGATGGGCGGGATCGACTCCCCCCGGCGCTGGGCGAGGGCCAGCCGTTCCCAGCGTTCCCGGACCCGGCCGGACGTGGGCCGGAACCGGCGGTCGAAGTCCCGGGTGGAGTCCACCGTGCCCACCACGGTGTCCAGCTTGATCACCTGCAGGCCCAGCTTCCGCTCGCCGGTCATGCCGAGCGCGGCGACGACCTCGTCGAAGGGCAGGATCAGGTTGACGTCATCCGGCTCGCGGCGCAGCCGCTGGGACAGGCGGGCCAGCACCTGCCGCCGGCGGGCGCGCTCGAAGTCGTTCTCGACGTCGTTCCGGGGGAACCCGGTGTCAGCCGGCATGGTGGTAACGGGCCCGGTTGTAGCCAGCCCGGTCGTAGCCGGCACCGTGGTAGCCGGCACCGTGGTAGCCAGCACCGTGGTGCCTGGTCACGTCGGTGACCCGGCCCGTCGCGGGATCCAGGTCGAACAGCTGCCATCCGGTGACGTTGCGGACGATCGTGCGGCCGAGCCGGTGGTCGTCCCGGTGGCCGGCCGGATCCGGGTCCACGTGCCCGTGCAGCAGCAGCGCAGGCTGCAGCCGCTCGGTGAGGACATTGAGGGCGGGGAAGCCCTGGTGCGCCGGATCGCTCCCGTCGCCGACGCCGCGCGGCGGGGCGTGGGTCATGAGCACGTCCAGCCCGTGGTGCCCGCCGCGAAGCTGGCCCGGGCTAGCAGGGCCGCGAAGCTGGCGCAGGCTAGCCGGGCCGCGCCGCAGCTGGTGCAGCCGGGCCCGGGCGGCCAGCCTCAGGGCCCGCCGGGCCTGCTGCCGGTCGGTGTACTGGTTGGGACCGGGGCGGTAGCGGCGGCTGCCGCCCAGCCCGGCGATCCGCAGGCCGGCCACGTCCACCACCCGGCCGTCCGCGCTGACCGCGCCGTCCGGCCACGGCGGCCGGGCCGGCAGCCCGGCGCGCAGCGTCAGGCCGGCCCGGCTGACGCGGTAACCGGACAGGTCAGGGTCATGATTGCCGGGCACGAAGACCAGCGGCACGTCGAGCGCGTTCATCAGGTAACCGAGGTACTCGAACGGCAGGTCGCCGCAGCCCAGAATGAGTTCGGCGCCGCGCAGCGGGCCGATGTCGGCCCAGAGGCCTTCCTCGACGACGTCGGACACGGCCAGTACGCGAACCACACAGTGATCGTACGCCGTGAACCGGGGCCCGCCGACGGGTCAGCGCGAGGCAGTTTCCCTGACGTCCAGGCCGCGCTGGCGCAGCCCGGCCTCGGCGCGGTAGATCTCGGCCTGCGGAACCAGGTCGCCGGGCGGCAGCGGGGCGACATCCAGCCGCTCGCACGCGTCCCGCAGCAGGTCGAGGTAGGCGCCGCGGAGCGCCCGCAGCCGGACCCCCTTGGCCGGCACGTCCGTCCGGGTCTCCATGGCTTCCAGTTCCGCCCGCAGCCGTCGCATCCTGGCGGCCAGCCGCTCGATCGGCTCGACCGTCACCGGCTCCGCGGCGAGGAAGCGCCTCGCCCGGCGGTGCTCCGCGACCCAGCGGCATCCCCGGAAGCTGCCCAGCAGTGCATAGCCCACTGCCGTGGGCAGCAGGATCACCCCGATCAGCTCGATAGCCGGGCTCATCTCTCTAGTCTCCGCCAGTCCCGGGGGCAAGGCAAGGCAGGAGCCCGGCCAAACGGGACCCAGGTGGCGCGGCCGGGGTCAGCGGGCGGGACCAGCGCCTGGGGTCAGCGGCCGGGACCAGCGCCTGGGACCAGCGCCTGGGGTCAGCGCCTGGGATCAGCGCCTGGGATCAGCGCCTGGGCAGGCGCGGGCAGGCCGGACAGAATGCAATCCGCCCGGCACGCGTTCAGTTCAAGGAGGCGAGTCCCCGCACCCGCCCGGCCTAGCCGCTCACACCGCCCAGGAGAACCATGGACACGCCCGAGACGGAGTCCCGCTGGTGGCACGGAGCCACCCTGTACCAGATCTACGTCAGGTCCTGGCAGGACACCAACGACGACGGTTACGGGGACCTCAACGGCGTCACCGCCCACCTGGACTACCTGTCCTGGCTCGGCGTGGACGGCGTCTGGCTGTCGCCGACCATGCCGTCGCCGGACGAGGACTGGGGCTACGACGTCTCGGACTACATGGGCGTGCACCCGGAACTGGGCACCCTGGCCGACCTGGACCGGCTCATCGCCGAGGCCGGCCAGCGGGACATGCGGGTGCTGCTCGACCTGGTGCCGAACCACACCAGCAGCGCGCACCCCTGGTTCGTCGAGGCGGTCAGCGACCCGGGCTCGCCGCACCGCGAGTTCTACGTCTGGGCTGACCCGGCCCCGGACGGCGGGCCGCCGAACAACTGGCTGGCCGCGACGGGCGCGCCCGCCTGGACCCTGGACGAGGCCAGCGGCCAGTACTACCTGCACAACTTCCTGCCCAGCCAGCCCGACCTGAACTGGTGGAACCCCGCCGTGCACCAGGCGTTCGATGACATCCTGCGGTTCTGGTTCGACCGGGGCGTGGCCGGGTTCCGGATCGACGTGGCCCACGGGCTCTACAAGGACGCCCAGCTCCGCGACGACCCGCCCGCGCCTCAAGGGGAGCTGGTCCGCGGCCGGTTCGGGCTGGCCCAGGTGTACAGCGCGAACCGGCCCGAGTCACACGGGGTGTTCCGGGACTGGCGGAAGATCGCTGAGAGCTACCCGGTGCCCCGGGTCCTGCTCGGCGAGACCTGGGTCGGCGACCTGGACGCGCTGGCCGCTTTCCACGGGCAGGGCGATGAGCTGCAGCTCACGTTCAACTTCCCGTTCATCTTCTCCCCGTTCACCGCGGAGGCCCTGTCCGCCGTGGTGGCCGAGTCCCTGGACAAGCTGCCCGCCGGGGAGTGCGCGGTCTGGACCGCGTCCAACCACGACATCAGCCGGTTCCCGACCCGCTGGGGCGGCGGCGACGAGCGCCGCGCGCGGCTGGGCCTGCTGGTGCTGGCCACCCTGCCCGGGACCCTGGTCCTGTACTACGGCGACGAGCTGGGCATGACCGACGTGGACGTCCCCCATGAGTTGGTCCGCGACAGGATGCGGGCTGAAGCCGGGGCCCGGGAGAGCCGGGACCGGGCCCGGACGCCCATGCGGTGGGACCCCTCACCGACCGGAGGGTTCACCGGCGACCAGGTCCAGCCCTGGCTGCCGTACGGGGACCCCGCGAGCGGTTCCGTTGCGGAGATGCAAGCGGAACCATCGTCCATCCTGCGCCTGTGCCGCGACCTGCTGGGACTGCGGCGGAGGGAATTCGCCGGCCAGCTGGCCAGCTACGCGCAGCGGCCGGCGCCGCGCGGGGTGTGGGCCTACGAGACCGGCGGCCTGCTGGTCGCGGCCAACTTCAGCGACGGGCCGGCCACGCTGGACGCGCCGCCCGGCCCGGTGCTGCTCAGCACCGGCGAGGGCGCGCTGGACGGCCAGGTGCTGCAGCCCTGGGCCGGGGTGATCGCCCGCGCCTGACCGGGC
>JAOPYP010000578.1 GCA_025964635.1 Actinomycetes bacterium
AGCCTGGCGGGTGATCGGAGGTCTCTGGCCATGAGCCTGGCTAATCACGTCCCGCTCTCCCCGCTGACCTTCCTGGCCCGGGCGCGCCGCGCCTTCCCCGGCAAGATCGCCGTCGTCGACGGGGACGGCACCGAGGTCAGTTACGAGACGCTGGGCCGGGACTGTGACGTGATGGCCGGCGCGCTGCGGGCGGGCGGCATCCGCCCGGGCGACCGGGTGGCCGTGCTCGACCTGAACACCCGGTGGCTGCTGGCCGCCCACTACGGGGTGCCCGGTGCGGGCGCGGCCCTCGTCGCCCTCAACTCCCGCCTGGCCGCCCCGGAGTACCGGGACATCCTGGCTCACTCACGGGCCCGGGTGCTGCTCCTCTCCCCTACCCTGCTGCCGGCGCTGGCCGTGTCGTCCGCGGACCAGCTGCCGGTGGAGACGGTGGTGCTGCTGCCCGGCGCCCAGGACCCGGCCGAGCCCGGGGAGCAGGTGGCGAGACTGCCCGGGGCCTGGTCCTACGGCGAGTGGCTGGCCCGCGCGGACTCCCGCGGGATCGAGCTGCCCGGCGACGAGGACGCGATGATCGCGGTGAACTACACCAGCGGCACGACGGGCCGGCCGAAGGGTGTGGTCTACACGCACCGCGGGGCGTACCTGAACGCGGTCAGCGTCGCCCTGGAGTTCGGGCTGTCCGCCTCCAGCTGGCATCTGTGGACGCTGCCGATGTTCCACTGCAACGGCTGGTCGCTGACCTGGGGCGTGACCACAGTGGGGGCGACGAACGTGTGCCTGCCGTCCTTCGACGCCGACCGCGCCCTGGACCTGATCACCCGGCACCCGGTCACGCACCTGTGCGGCGCCCCGGTGGTGCTCAGCGAGCTGGCCCGGGCCGGCCGCCGTCGCGACTTCGTGGCCGGCCGGCTCGTCCGGGCCGCGGTCGGCGGCGCCCCGCCCGCCAAGGAGACAATCGCCGCGGTGCAGCAGATGGGCTTCCAGGTGACGCACCTGTACGGGCTGACCGAGACCTACGGCCCGTCGCTGGTCTGCGAGTACCAGCAGGGCTGGACGGACCTGCCGGCCCCGGTGCTGGCCGAGCGGCTCAGCCGGCAGGGGGTGCCCACCGTGTCCGTGGGCGACGTGCGAGTCGCCGACGGGCAGCTGGCCCCGGTTCCGGCGGACGGCCGGACCGTCGGTGAGATCCTGGTCCGCTCCAACACGGTGGCGGCCGGCTATCTCGACGACGAGAAGGCGACGGCCGAGGCATTCCGCGGCGGCTGGTTTCACACCGGCGACCTGGCCGTTATGCACCCCGACGGCTACATCGAGCTGACCGACCGGAGCAAGGATGTGATCATCAGCGGCGGGGAGAACATCGCCTCGGTCGAGGTGGAAAAGGTTCTCGCCGCCCACCCGGAGGTGATCGAGGCGGCCGTCGTGGCCGTGCCCGACCAGCGCTGGGGCGAGCGGCCCGTCGCGTTCGTGACGACCGCGGACGGCGAGGTCACCGAGCGGGAGCTGACCGATTTCGTCCGCGACCGGCTGGCCCACTTCAAGGCCCCGGACCGGGTGTACTTCGAGGCGCTGCCCAAGACCTCCACCGGCAAGATCCAGAAACACGTGCTGCGCGCGGTGGCCCGCGAGCGGACGCAGGGCGGGCCGGGTGCACCGGAGGGTGCGGCGTGACGAGCCCGCCCGCTACTGAGGCCGGGACCGGGAAGACGGCCGTGCCGAGCGCGGCCGACGCCCGCCGGGCCGAAGTGATCACGCTGGCCGCCGGCCTGTTCGACCGGGACGGCTACGCCAGCGTATCGATGGAGCAGATCGCGGCGGCAGCGGGCATCGCCAAGCCCACGCTCTACCACTACTTCCGGGCCAAGGACGAGATCCTCCGCGGCATCCACGAAACGTTCATCGACCTCCTGCTAGGACGCCAGGACGAACGCGAACGGCTGGGCCTGGCCCCCGCCGACCTGCTGCTCGGCGCGATGACCGACATCTTCGGGCTGATGGAAACCCACCGCGGCCACGTCCGCGTGTTCTTCGAGCACCACCGGGAACTGCCCGACGGCGCCCGCACCGGGATCCGCGTCAAGCGGGACCGCTACGAGCAGCTCATCCGCGACGCGGTGACCGACGGAATCCGCACCGGGGTGTTCCGCGACGTCGATCCCGACACCGCCACCCTCGCCATCTTCGGCGTCTGCAACTGGGCCTACCAGTGGTGGCGGCCCGGTGGCCGCGCCGATCCGGCCCACACCGCACAGAAGATGTGGGACCTCATCATCCGCGGGCTGGCCTCGCCCGGCGAGCAGCCCGGGCGGCACGGCCCCCAATTTTTCCGATAACGAAGACCCCACCGGCCCACTGCCGCGGGCAGCGAGCTGGCCGCGAGCCCCTGGAGAGAGACGCCACGCATGCGCAGCAGCCCGGCCACGGAGGTACCCGGCGTCGATGTCGCGGCACTGGCCCGTTACCTGCCTGACGTCCTGGACGACTATGACCCGGAGGGTGAGCTCAGCGCCCGGCTGAGGCAGGCCAGCCCGGGGCCGATCGGAACTGGGTGCTGCGCAGGCCGCCGCTCGGCCCACCCGGGAACTGCCCGCCCTGGGCCGGCTGGCCGGCTGGCTGCGGGATGAGATCGGCGTCCTGCCTGCGGACTACGACGTCACCCTGGTGCACGGCGACTACCGGCTGGGCAACCTGGTCCCCGACCCGGACACCCAGCAGGTCCGGGCCGTGCTCGACTGGGAGATGTCCACGTTCGGTGATCCGGTGATGGACCTGGCCTTGCTGCTGGTCTATTCAGCCGGGCTGGGCGGCGCCACCCCCGCCCTGCTCGACTTGGGCCTGGCCGTGGCGGACGGGCACGGCCTGGCCGGCCTCACCGCCTAGCAACGCCGCGCACGGACGCCGCCAATGGAGCACCATCCCCGGCTTCACGTCGGGGCTTGGCGGGTTGGTGATCGCCTGCAGCCTCGCATGCCTCGTCCAGTGTTACGGACGCTTGTCCTTGCGAAGGACCGTGGCGCAGATCTCCGGCAGTTCCGGGAGCTGGTGACGCGGGTGGTCCGGGGAACTGCTGGCCGACTGTCTGCTGCCGCCCCAGCGGCAGCCAGCGCCCGGGCGTTAGGCGAGACCGAGGCCGCGGCCCCTTCCGGTGACGATCGCGACTTTGCCGTCAAGTTTGATCACAAAGTTCCTTCCGGCTGACCAGCCAGTTGCGTCAGTCGGTGACCTGGAGGACGACCGCGGCCCCGGTGTCCCCGGCGGCGCAGCCGATGAACAGGCCGGTCCGCCGCCGCGCAGCCGCAGTTCCTCGATCAGTTCCGCGATCGACCGGAGCCCGGTGGGCCCTGGGGATGGCCGAAGATCAGGCTGCACCCGGAGGCGTTCATCCGGTCGAGTGGGTAGCCCGGCGCCGGCGGACCGCGTCGGTGACCACCAGGATCTTGCCCTCGGGCTGTATGACTATGGCGTTGGCTGGCCAACGCCATAACGCTGCCGTAGTTCCCGCTTGAGGACTTTGCCGTACGCGTTTTTGGGCAACTCCCGGCAGATGTGCACATGCTTGGGGCACTTATAGTCAGCCATGCTGCTTCGGCAGAACGCGATCACCTCGTCTGGGGTCAACCCGTCTGCGCCGACGACGGCTGCGGTCACTGCCTCACCCCACAGTCGGTCGGGTACGCCAAAGACCGCTGCCTCCCGAATGGCGGCGTGCTGGAGCAGCACGTCCTCGACCTCGCGCGCGTAGACGTTCGAACCGCCGGTGATCACGAAATCCTTCAGCCGGTCCAGCACATACAGGTAGCCGCGTTCGTCGAGCCGCCCGAGATCACCAGTGTGCAGCCAGCCGTGCCGCAGTGCCACTCCGGTCGCGTCTGGCCGGTTCCAGTACCCCGTCATCACAGCCGGTCCGCGCACGGCGATCTCGCCAACCTCGCCGACCGGGACCGACGTTGCCTGGGCATCGACGATCCTGATCTCCATGCCGGTCCGCGCCACTCCCGCCGAGCTCAGGACCTCGCGATCTGCCCGTTCGAGACGGTGTTCGTCGGTGCTCAGGTAGCTGATCGTCATAGGGGCCTCCCCCTGACCGTAGAGCTGGCACAGCACGGGACCGAACCGGGTCATCGCCTCCGTCAGGTCCACCGCATGCATCGGCGCGCCACCGTAGACCAGCGACCGCAGGCTTGAGAGGTCGGCACGGGAAAGTGCGGGACTGTCAAGGAGCATTCTGACCTGTGTCGGCACCAGCCAGCTGGTGGTGACCCGGTATCGCGCGATGTCGGCGATCACCAGATCCGGGTCAAATCGGTCGTGCACAAGGTTCTGTGCCCCCCGCGCGACTGCGGTGAGGGCATGAAAGCCTGCTCCGTGGCTGAGCGGAGCGCAGTGCAAGACGACGTCGTCGGCCCGCAGGCAGTACAGGTCCGCACACCAGGAGACCACCACGAAGACCAGGTTGCGGTGGGTGATCACCGCGGCTTTTGGCCGTCCCGTGGTGCCCGAGGTATAGAACAACCAGGCTGGCGCATCCTCAGGGAGCTCCCTGGTCTGCTCGTCCGCACCGCCGCAGCCCGCCAGATCCTCGTAGCAGAGGTCGTCTTCACCACCAACGTTGATCTTGAGCGCAATGTCCACCTGCGCCGCACCGGAAATGAAGTCCGCCCCGTACACCAGAGCCGAAGCCGCGCAGTCGGTCACGTGGTAAGCCACCTCTGCGGGCGTAAGGCGAGCGTTTATTGGGACGACGACGAGTCCCACCTTCCAGCACGCGAACATCGTCTCGATGAACTGCGGGCAGTTCTTCATCCAGAGGACCACCCGGTCGCCGGTCTCCAATCCGAGCTTGGTCAGCCCGAGGGCCAGAGCGTTTACCCGGTCGTTGAGTTCCCGGTACGACCACTCCGACTCGCGGAAGATCACCGCTACCCGCCCGGGATGGGTCCTGGCTGCCTCGAACAGCAGCCGCCCAGCGTTTCCGGCCAGGCCCGGCGGCTTCTCCTCCGCTCGCGGCCGCGATAGCCCGCTGGTCACGTCACAGATCCGCCAGCCGCTCGTTGCCTGCGCGCAGCCGGGACAACTGGATGAAGTGCTCCGGATTGAGGAACAGCTCGTTCATCTGCCCCATTTCGTCGATAGTGATTCCCTCGGGCCTGCGCATCAGGTAGTCCAGGTACTGGAATGCATCCTTCGCCCCGTAGCCGACATGATGAAAACCGACGACCTTGCGGGTGTCCCCGTCGATAACACATTTCTGCAGGCCGGACAGCTCCGGCTTGAGGAATGCATATAGCATCGTGCCCTCCGCGCACGGCAGCGGCAGGTCAGCCGGGTTGACGGACTTCGGGGGCATCTGGATGACGGTGACGTTCGGATACGCCTGCCGGGCCTCGTCCTCGGACAGCCCAACCCAGGTCATCTCGTAGGTCGTGTGCAGGAAGTCAGGATATTCCGAGAAATCGAACTCATATGGGTCGCCCATGATGTTGCGCGCCGCGGTCATTCCGCACTTGCGGGCCTTGAACATCTCCATGGGAGCCCCAATGAGGTCGCCGACCGCATAGACGTTGTCCACGCTGGTCCGCATGCGCGTGTCGGCGAGGACCGCCCCGCTGGCACCGACCTTCACTCCGAGCCATTTCCGGGCGAGCTCGGAGTTCGGCATCTCGCCGGTGCCGTTGAAAACGAAGTCGCACTCGTACTCCCGGGCCCGCCCGTTCGCATCCTTCGCAATGACCTTCTGCACGCGCCCGTTGCCTTCGATAGACATCGGCGAGGCGCCTTCGACGATCTCGATGCCGCTGCCGCGCATATTGCCGACCACGTAACGGCGGATGTCCTCGTCCACATGGTGCAAGCTCCGGGTGCGCAGCAGCGGCGAGCGGGTAAGGATGGTCGTCTGGCAGCCGGCCGCCTGGAAGAACGTGCCGTACTCGACCGCGACCTTGCTGCCCCCGAGGATCACACATCGGCTCGGCTCGTAGTCCAGGTCTTCAACCAGGCTCGCGAAGTCGTAAATACCACGGAGGTCCGCGCCGGGCATCTGCAGCGGTCGTTGCCGCGCACCGATCCCGAGCACGACGTTGCGCGTACGGAATGTCATACCGGCGACCTCGACGGTATAGGGATCGACCACTGTGGCCGGGGCGTTGAGTACGTACTCAACGTTGAGTTGATCCTTGGTTTGCCAGTTCATGAAAGCGTGGGCCGTGTTGCGTCCCTTGCGGAACACCTCGACCAGGTCGAGGATGCTCGCCTTGATCTCACCTTCCTGCCGGAACCAGAGCTGACCGGCAAGACGCCGCTCGCGCTCCAGCAACGCCGCTGACTCAGAGAATAGATGATGGGGGACGCACGCCTGGTGGGGACAGGTACCGCCCAGGAACGGCCACGCGTCGATAACGAGTGCTCGCCCGCCCATCGCCCGCAGATACGACGATCCGAAACGGCCCGCCGCGCCACCGCCGACGAAAATGGCGTCATAGACACCGCCGCCGGCGTGAACATTCACGATCGGCTCGTCTGTCCCGTAGTATTCGTCGATTATCTGAGTCCACTCAGGAAGCGAAATGGACTGCTCTCTAACATCCACGGCAGAACCTCCTGGATACTTCTGGCTACTCACCCAGAAGTATCCAGGGTGATCGCCGTGATTGCTTTCTCTCCGCCGGAGCAAACAGCTGCGCGGCGTACTCCGCAGCGGAGTATCTCGCGCTCACTGCTCTCGCCGCGGCGGACGACCCGTGGCTAAGGCGTGCTGCCCGGCGTGGTCGCCGGAAGCGCAATGCCGAGCGCACCCATCATTCGCAAGGCCAGCTGGAT
Organism: Actinomycetes bacterium; assembly: GCA_025964635.1. Lineage (GTDB taxonomy): Bacteria > Actinomycetota > Actinomycetes > Streptosporangiales > Streptosporangiaceae > RYN-230. The sequence continues at coordinate 6,817 of JAOPYP010000578.1, forward strand.
ATCGAAGCAGTCGCGCTGCAATGTCAGGTCCCGCCCGGTAAGGTCGCGAGCCCGGTCCAGCCGGTAGCGGACCGTCTTCGGGTGGCAGTACAGCCGCTTCGCCGTCCGTCCCAGGTTGAGATTCTCGGCCAGGTAGGCGTCCAGAGTCTCGAGCAGATGTGTGGAATGCTCCCGGTCGTAGTCCAGGATGGCACCCAGTACGCCGCGGACGAAGTCGGCGAGATCGGCCCGCCGGCCCGGGGCGAGCAGGAACCTCGACACCCCGAGGTCATCGAACAGAGCGACCGGCAACGGCGTCCCCGCGACCGACGCGAGCGCAGTCCGAGCCTGTGACAGCGCGGGGCTCAGGTCCGCGGTCAGGTCGTGGCAGGTGCTGACCCCGGCGCTGAATTTCAGCTCGGGGGCACCGGCGGCGAGACCTGAGACGAGGCGGCTGGCGAACCGGCGCGCGTCGCGGACATCCTCGAGCCAGGGGACGATGAGGACCAGCGCGGAGGCCCGCCGCGCTGACAGTACCCTGGCCGTGCCAGTTTCTGCGGCCAGCCTCTCGATCTCGGCCAGCAGAGCGGACCGGCGCCGGTCGACCAGGTCGCCGTCCCCGCCCGCCGCGTGCGCCCAGGACTCCAGCCCGTCGATGTGGATGAGCATGACCCGCAGCTTCCGCGGGAGAGCGTGCCCGAGGCGGCGGGCGCGGAGGGCGGCCTCGGCCGCGTCGGCGATCTTGCCTTCCAGGAGATCCCAGAGAAAGTCGCTGCGGACCTGGGTGCGGGCGTCCAGAACAGCGCGTTGCTTGGTGAGTTCAAGCGCGCAGACGACCGCTGCCTGCTGCGCTATCAGCTGAGTCAGCTCCGTGGGGGGCCGATGGAGCCGCACGCACAGATACGCCATCCGCTCCTCTCCGGACGACACCTCGCAGATGATCAGTGCACCACCGTCGCCAGTACGGACGTCTGCGCCGGGGCGGCTGTTCCGGCGTGATGCCGCAACGTGCTCCCTGGCTTGCGCTACGAGTGCGTCGTCGCAATCCGCGGTTATCGCCAGCGGCTCGAGTTCCGCGTGCAACACGGCGACATCGCCCCCCGTGTGCCGGGCGACCATATCGACCAGTGCCGGCAGCCCGCCGCCATCCAGAACCAGCTGGGTGAGTTCCGTCTGCATTACGGTCGCCGTCTCTAGCACGTCGTACTGCTGTCGCAACGCCCGATTCGCCAGTTCCAGCCGGTCAGCGGCCTCGCGGGCGTTCTCGTACAGGCGGGCGTTCTGGATTGCGATGGCGGCGAGGTTCGCCAGGCCCGCGAGTACCTCCTCATCCTCCTCGTCGAACGCAGCCGGATGCGAGGACCACGCCAGTACGGCGCCGATCACCTGGCCGTTGACCAGCATGGGAGCGCCCAGCGCTGCCCGGACCCCCTCCTTTTCCGCGATGTCGCGGATGTGCGGCGATATCGCCTCAGCCGATCGGAAGTCGTCGAGGCGGAAGGACGCTCCGGTCTCGAAGACGATCCCCGCGACTCCCTCGCCCCGGCCCGCCTCGAACCTGGCGGCGGCGATGTTGCGATTGCCCGCGCAGGAGAGCATCCTGAGCCGGTCATCATCGGCGGCCATGATCCCGACAATGTCGGCCGCGAGCACATCGACTGCCGCGTTGCTGATCGACAGCAGCGTCGCGTCGAAGTCGAGGCTGCGGACGATCTCGGTCGCGACCAGTTGCAACGCCTGCAACCGGTCATGTGTGCTGGTCCGCCGCACGGCGCGCCCGGCCATGGCGGCCGGCGTGCGGCCAAGGCTGCGATTGCCCACTTCGGGTCTTCCCACGTCCGGTCCCTCGGCTGCCACTTCAATACACGTTAACTGCAGCGACGCCCGGCTACCGGTGCGTACACGGGGCCTGCCCCGCGGCCTCCGGCTCGGCGGGGCTGGCTGTCACCGGCTGTCCCAGCGTCTGCAGGGTCCGCCAGGCCCGGGCGGCGAGTTCGAGATGGAAGCGGATGTCGTGGTCGGCGAGATCGTACCCGGATATCTCGTGGATGCGCCGGAGCCGGTATTTGAGCGTGCTGCGGTGGACAATCAGCGTCTTGGCGGCCTGCTCGTGGTTGCCACCGCACTCCAGGTAGACCGCGAGCGTCTCGACGTACCCCGAACCACGGCGCTCATCGTGCCGGAGCAGCGCGTCCAGCCAGCCGGTGACGAGCTCCCGCAGGTTCGCGGGATCGGCGACCTGGCCGAGTAGCCGGAGCACTCCGAGATCGTCGAAGCACAGGCTGCGGCCATAGTGACCGGCCAGAGCTTGCAGGCCGAGAGCGAACCTCGCCTCATGGTAGGAGCGGGGGAAGTCACGCGGCCGCTCGCAGCGCCCGCCGACGCCGAGCCGGCAGGCCGGTTCCCCGAGTTCCCGGCCGATCACCGCGTGCAGCTTCCCCCACTCGACGTCAGTGTGCGCCAGCAGGACGACGGAGTCGGCTCGCGCGACTACCAGTGAGCCGGCATTGCTGTTCCGCGCGGCCAGGCGCACGGCACGGAACAGTCGCTCCCCATCGATCTGGTCCGACGCATCAACGACGACCACCCGGTGTGGCCGGGCGAGGTCGTACCGCAGCCCGCGAGCGCGCAGGACCACGCTGCGTTCGTCAGTGCCCGACAACAGATCCTCGACGATGTCACGGCGCAGCCGCAGTTCGACCTCGGCCAGACTCTGCATGTGCGCCAGCTCGATGGCCAGGACGGTCGCGCCGTACTCCAGAGCCATCAGCTCCGGCGCTCCCGCGCTGCGGTCGGGGTCAACCAGGACCAGAATTCCGAGTATCTCCTCACGGGTTCTGGCCAGGGCAAGCCAGCGGCCGTCGTGCCACACGGAACGGCGGCGTTCCAGGGCATTGTCGAGTAGCCGCTCGCGGCGCTGGCCGAACGGCACGGAGGGCTCCGCCCCTGAGCCGGCCATCGCCTGCTGGTGGCCGGCCCGGTCCTCGACGATCACGGGGAGTCCGGTGAGCTCGTGAACGACCCGGGTGATGCCCTCGACGCCGACGCCGGACGCCGCGGCCTCGGTGAGGCGCTCGTGTATCTTCATCCCCCGCCGGAGCGCGCTGACAGTCTCCTCCAGTCTCGCGTTCAGCGTGGCTTGCTCAGCCGCGGCCCGGCGCTCCCGCAGGCGCAGCCGGAGGGTAGTCAGCGCCAGACCGGTCTGCTGCGAGAGGAGGCGCAACTGGAATTGATCGTGTTCGTGCGGCGGCGCCGCCGCACTGACGACGAGGAAGCCGGCGCTGCCGGAGATACTGTGCATCGGGTAGGCCCAGGCCCACGGTCGGACCTGGACGTCCACCGCACCGCCCATCCGGCCGAGAGTAGCCATGTGGTCCTGCAGGTACGCCTGCAGCGCGAGCCCGTTACAGGGCGTCATCGTGCGCCGCCACTGCCCGTCGCCGATATAGATTCCTTCCACGCAGCAGCCGGTAAGGGTAGACACCGCGTCGGCGGCTAGTTCGAGGATGTCGTCCTCGTCGGCAGCCTCGGCCATCAATATCGACAGTGCCAGCAACGCCCGCAGATCAGACAGATACCCCCGGGCACTCGCTGCGGACGGCCGGGCGAACTCGAACGGGTACACGGCCATCAGGCGGCACCTCCGTCAGAAATCGCAGGCTGCCGCCGGGGGCGCCGGTGATACCGATGTCGGCTTCCGGTCGGCGAGGAACTCGTCAGGATCTAGGTAGTAGGGGTTCTCGAGCACCGTCCCGCTCAGCAGCACCACCGGGTGGGTGCGCATGATCGTCAGGAAAATCTTCGCGCTGAACCGATCGAGGTCGTACAGGCACAGGATCGTCTGCGGATGGCAGGGAGCGAAGCGGTTCAACTCCGATTCATAGGCGAGGAACTCGTCCAGATCCGCCTTGTCGACGAGCGCCCGTGGCATCTCCCCCACGACGCGGACGAACCGATACCGCGACTCCGCCAGCGCCGATTCAACGCCGCGCCGCCAGTACTCGAGCATCGCGGGCATCGAGAAGCGGCCCCCGCGCAGGTAGGTCTGCTCCGGGGTCATCAAGTCGAGTCGCCCAGGGCGATCGCTTTCACCTGGTGCTTCGCCCAGAGCGGCCAGCATCTCATCGGGCCGTATCGACTCGATGACGCAGATGGACTTGTCCCCGTCATCGAGGCCCTGGCGCAGAAACGGCAGCAGGATCTCGTTCCGCTCGTTCGGCCCGCGATAGAAGGCACAGATGTGGTCTCCGGCGGGCAGATCGATGCCGGATATGCCAACTACGTTGTTGGTCATCACACGATGTTAACCCCAGCCGACGGCGCGGTGTTTAGCCCGCGTGGATGAAAGTCGCCGTCGTCTTTAGCCATACGGCCTAGTGGCACGGTTCGAGGCGGTTATCTGGCGGGTCATTGGCTGCCGGTCAGCGCCGCCCGGGCGAGATCGCGTCCGGCGACGATCGCTGAAAGCTTGGCCTTGGCCACGTTTCGGCGCATCGAGGCAATCCCGCAGTCGGTCGAGACGCAGACCTGCTCCGCCGGCACGGCACCGAAGAGCCGGTGCAGCCAGCCTGCAATCTGCTCGGGGGTCTCGACCCGCAGCAGTTCGATGTCCACGACACCCACACCGAGGTCCTTGTCGGCCGGCCATCCGCGCAGGGAGTCCACTTCGGCGAACTCGTGGCTGGCCATCTGGAAGTGGATCTGGTCGCAGGCCAGATCGAAAGCCCACGGGAACAGCCGGCTCCCCTTCAGGTCGAGGATGCCGGGCTGGCCCTCCTCGTGGCCGTAACAGATGTGGACGACCTTGTAGGCCGAGATTCCGTCGAACGCGGTGTTGATGGCCTCGATGATCCAGTCCTCCGGCTCGAAGAACGTCAGCGGCTCGGTGACCTGGATCAGGTCGACACCACGAGACTCCAGATCGCGGAACTCCGCGTTATAGGCCTTGGCGACGTCCTGGGAGAGGGCCTTGAGATCGTGATAGTGCTGGTCGGTCGACAGCGCGGCCAGCGTGGCCGGACCGATCGAGGCGTTGACTTTCAACGGCGCGTCTGTGACTTCCCTTACGGCCTCGGCAACCGGCTTGAATACCGGCCGGCGCCAGGCGATGTCCGCGAGCACTGTGGGTTTGTAGATGGGCAAGTCGAACGCGCCCACCTGGATCCGGTCGCCGTAGGCGGCGTAACCATCCAGCCGGTGCGCCATCACGTGGAACAGTTCCGCGTACTCGTAACCGGTTTCGTTCTCGTAGTACTGGCCACCGTCGGTCACGATGTCCAGGCCGACGTCGAGCATGTCGCGGACGGCCGACTCCACCGCATGCCGGTACAGCTCCCGCGTCCGGTAGTCGGCGAATTCTGGCGCATGCACACCGATGGGGAGAACCCGGCCCTGCATGAAAATCGGGCGCGGGTAGGCGCCCACAATCGTGGCCGGCAAGAGCACCTCTTCGCCGCGAACCTTCATCGGGAACTCCTTCACTCGTCCGGGAACTGCGGGCTTCCGGGATGTTCCTATCAGGGACCGGGCTGTGCGGTCCCTGGCTGTGGTGGTCGATTCCGGGGCGGTTTCTACTGACCTGCAGCCAGGTCAGGTGCGGCTATGCGCATGCCGGTGCTCGTCCGTGCCGGCCGATCCCAGCGCCACTGTTAGGCGCGCGGAGACAACGACGGCGTCCTCACCCCGGCTTACCGTGCGACATGACACGTCCCGGGTCCCGCGGGCCGGAACCCAAGCCGAGACCCATCCACGACCTTTCGTCTCCGACAATGCCGGACTAAGGAGTCCCGATGCGAGTACGTGACAGCGAGATCCTGCTGCCGACGATGATGGTCGGCAGCTATCCCCGGCCGCCGTGGCTGACGGGGAAGGTTTTCGGGGAGTTCGACGAGCCCGACTACATCGACTACGGCACGAAGGAACGGTTCTGGGACGCCGTTCAGCTGTGCGTGGATGACCAGGTCCGGGCAGGTATCGACATCGTCTCGGACGGCCAGCAGTACTTCGAGTCCGAGACGATGCACGAGTACGGCCAGGTCTTCCATTTCTGGGGCCACCACCTGAAGGGATTCAAGCGCTGGGGCGACCCGATCGCGATCGATCTCTACAAGAAGTTCCACGCGCCCGCGGTCGTGGGTGACATCGAGTGGGTCCGCCCGATCTACGCCCCGGCCGCCGAGGCCACGACGTTCGCCGCCGCGGGCCGCCCGGTGAAAATCGCGGTCCAGGGCCCGCTGTTCCTGACGTTCTGCTGCACCGACCGGCACTACGGCGGTGACACCAAGGCACTGGCGATGGACATCGCGCGCGCGTTCAATGCTGAGTTCCGCGATCTCGCCGCACGCGGGGTCGACTGGATCCAGATCCACGAGCCGCTGACCTACTACGGCGAAGAGCCGTGGTACGTGGACGTGATCAACACGGCGTTCCAGGACGTCGACGCGCACCGGGTCTGGCACATCTGCTACGGCAACCAGGGCGGGAACCCCGGCGTGGCCGAGCCTCGCGGGCAGGACATGTTTCCGTTCGCCTTCGATGCCGACGTGGACCAGATCCATATCGAGGCCGGTCGACGTGGGCCGGGCGACCTGCAGTACCTGGCCGGGCTGCCAGACCGAATGAGCCTCGGCGTCGGGGTAATCGACGTGAAATGCACGGTGATCGAGCAGCCGGAACAGATCGCGGACCTCCTGGTCAAGGCGGCGGAGGTCGTCCCGCCGGAACGGCTGTGCGTCAGTACCGACTGCGGCATGCTCAACCTGAAACGCGAGCATGCCCAGCGCAAGCTGCAAGCCCTCGTCGAGGGCACCGAGTTGGCCCGTCTGAGGCTGTCCTAGATGGGTGAACCAGCAAGCGACGGGCGCGTCGCCGTCGTCACCGGCGGAGCGTCCGGCATCGGCCGCGCAACCTGCATACGGCTAACGGCGGACGGATACCGTGTCGTTGCGATCGACGTCGGGGACGCCGGCGCGGACCAGGCCGAACTGGCCCTTCGCGCGGATGTAGGAGATCCGGACGACGTCGAGGGCGCGTTCGGCGAAGTCCTTGGCCGGCTGGGGCGCATCGACCTACTGGTCAACAATGCCGGGATCACCGGGTCGCAGCAGGCCACCCTCTGTCATACGACACCGGTCGAGGAGTGGGACCGGATCCACACTGTCAATGTGCGCGGACCATTCCTGTGCACTCGCGCTGCGCTGCCGGCAATGCTGAGGCAAGGCTCTGGCCACGTGATCACGATCGCGTCGATCGCGGGACTCGTGGCCTTCCCCCAGCGGTGCGCCTACACGGCGTCCAAGGGCGCCGCGGTCATGTTCACCAAGTCGATTGCCGCCGACTACGCCGCCCACGGGATCCGGGCCAATGCCGTCTGCCCTGGATTTGTTCAGTCCCCGATGACCCAGTGGCGCCTGGACATACCCGAACTTCGGGCGAGTGTCGAAGCCAGAATCCCGATGGGCCGGGTCGCCAGGACGGACGAGATCGCGCAGGCGGTCGCAATGCTCGCGTGCGATTCGCTGACCTACCTGACCGGGCACGCGCTCGTCGTCGATGGTGGCTGGACTGCGGTGTGATTTCTTTTGACCACTCGCATCCTGTGCGATGGGCAACGCCTCGACCGGGCGCCTCACAGGCGACCGGCGGGCCGGGGACTCCCGCCCGGGAAACCCATCCTCAGCTGATCCCGGGTCCAACGTACAGCCGAGACGTTGTCCTGGGCCGGGTGCCGTCCCGGCCAGGCCGCACCTCCCCACCCGAGTGTCGTAGTCCCCCATGCGAAGGAGTGGCTGGTGAGCATTCCCATCATGACGATCGACATTGATTATCCGAAGGAGGGGCTGCTGCGCCCGATCTCCGACGGGGAGCGCGCGGCGTACGAACGTGACGGCGCGGCGATCGTTAAGGGCGTCATTCCGGAAGAATGGGTCCATTTCATGCGCGCCGCCGTGACCCGCATCGTCGAGCGGGCCGACCCCTCGGCGCAGAACTACGCCAACGAGGGCGATCCTCAGTTCTTCTCCCAGACGTTCCCGTGGATGTTCGACGACGCATTCAAGGCCTGGGCCATCCGCGGACCGCTGATCGACGTATCCCGGCAGGTCATGGCTGACGCGAACACGATCACGTTCTTCTATGACCAGATCTTCTCCAAGGCTCCCGGTGCCACCAAACGGACGCCGTGGCACCAGGATCTGCCCTTCCTGCCGATCAGTGGCGACCAGTTGGTGCGGATCTGGGTTCCATTCGACCGGGTGACCGCAGACAGCGGCGCAATCCACTACCTGCGCGGATCACACCGCTGGGGGGTGATCTACCACCCGGTGGGCTTCAAGAAAACCCCCATGGTCACCGACACCTATGTCAACTCGCCTTACGAGAACATGCCGGACTTCGAGGCGGACTACGGCAGCTATGAATGGTTGGTAGCGGAAGCGGAACCCGGTGACCTGCTGCTGCACCACCCGCTGACGGTCCATGGCTCGCCGGGGAACACCACGGGCGGCTATCGGCGTGCGGTCGCCAGTTTCTACGCCGGTGACCAAGCGGTCTGGAACCCGCATCCGGCAAATATGTTCAACAACAAAAGCCTCACCGGGCACGTGACCGCGCCCGACCTGAAACCCGGTGCAGCTCTGGAGTGCGATATGTTCCCCCGTGCCTGGCCTTAAATCGGACAGGCCACTTGGGTGCTGGCCTGTGCCTACCTGGTAGCAAGTCGCTCTCGTGCGAGCGATGCCCCGTCAGCGAGTGAACGTATCTTCTGATAGGCAGTCAGACGCGGCAGGTTCTTAAGCCCGCAGCCGGTGGTGAGGCCGAGCCGCTCGGCGGGGACGACGTCCAGTACCCGGCCGATTCGGGCCGCAACCTCCTCTGGGGTTTCCACGTACGTGGACTTCGGATCGATCACCCCGCACACGAAGTCCATGCCGTCTGGGAGTGGATTCTTGCGGAGCGCCTCAAGAACCCCCATCTCCGCTTCCTCGATCACCTGCAGGTTCAGTATGTCGATCTTCGCGTCGTACACCCTGGGTATGACCGACTCGTAGATGAGGGCGTCGCCATGCCTGGCGTGGAGATCGAATGCGCCTTTGCCCGGTGAAGCTGTATCGTCGGCCCGGTAGCCTCGGCCGCCCCGGTAGTTGCCCACGCACAGGTGGACCATCACCCTGGCGTTGTGGACGCCCTCGACGGTCCGGTTGAAGGCCTCGATGCTCCAGTCCTCGTACTGATACGGCCAGAACCACTCGTCGAGCTGGAGGACCTTTACCTGATCGATCGCATCAACCTCGAGAATGTCCTCGTTCAGCGCGGCAGCGATCGCCATTGCACGGTCCCGGTCGGTCCTGTAGTGACGGTCGGCGGAGAGACTAGTGAGAGTACCTGCGGCCGTCCACTGGATCTTAAGTGGCGCATCTGTCAGCTCGGTGAGCATCCTGGCTATGGGCGCCATCATCGGAACGGCCCTGGTGATGTCGCCAACGCAGGTAGGAGAGTGGAGCGTGGAATAGAGCGGGTAGGTGACATTCGGGCCGTACGGCGCGAAACCGGCGAGCCGGAAGAAATAGTACACGACGACATCCGAGTAATTCCCGGCCGCGAAGGTCCGGCTGTCCGCCACCAGGCCGAGTCCGGCACGCTGCTGCTCGCCCACTACCGCCCACAGGCCGTCCTTGAATACCTCAGTCTCGATCCGATCCTCGATGAAGTCCCCGAAGGGAACGTTGTATGGAGCCGATACGAAGTCATACCACCGCGGGTTCGAGTAGGCCATGATCATCGTTGGCAGAGGGGTTTCCTGGGTTCCAATACGCATGAAAATCTCCTTGTCTGGCCGGGGAGGAGGTTAGGCGCAACAGGAACAGCCGGGAGCATGTACCTCGGATGCTTCCGCGAACTCCGTCCCTGCGCCGCAAAGCTCGCACCGGCTTGCCCGGCGGAGTGCGTCGGCGTGCAAGGCCAAGGTCGTTCTCACGCAGCCACAGGCGGGACATTTCACCACCAGCCGGACTGGTGGCCTCAGGCTGGCGAGCGGATCCAGCCGCTCCCCGTGGATATGGCCCATGCCTCACGACGCTACGGAGCCTGGCACCGCAAGTCTTCGTCCATGCCAAGCAGAATGCGCCCTGTTGCCTGCACGCTGGGGTCAAGACGGGCGGCCGTTAGATGCCGGAGGAGGCGATCCGGACGGGTCCCCGGTCACGGACCAGGAAACCGGCCCAGCACTAGAAGATCTCGTAGCCGGGCGTGAGGATCTCGTCCGGGTCGTACTGCTGCTTCGCGGCGTCCAGCTGGCCGAAGGCCGGGCCGAAGTGATCGCGCCACTCGCCCTTGGACATCGGGAACGCGCTGACCGGGTACAGCGTGCCGTCCGCCGGCATCCGCAGCAACGGGCTGCAGATCGCCGACCTGCGGATGGGAACGAGCGCGACCTGGCCGAACGGGCCCAGGTCCATTGCCGGGTTCAGCGCCTCCAGTTCGGCGTTGACGACGGACTCGACCTGGGAGTCACCGATGAATGTCATGAGCCACGGGTGCGGGAAGAACCACTGCCCGTTCGCGCGCAGCGCCGCCTCGAACGCTGTGAACCGGTTGAGGTGGTCGAAGTACCCGATCGTCGTGGGCTGCCGTTGGGCCGGGTCGGCGGACAGCCCGGCGAGTAGGACGTTGTCGTCCGGCGGGTCTCCGTTGAAGTTCTTCGCCGCGTCCAGCTGAAAGGCGAGGCCGCCGCTGGGCGCCGCCACGATCGCACCCTGAACCGCGTCGAACCTATTGCCAGCGGACAGCAGCCGCTCGTCCCTCAGCATCGTTGCCAGGTCCGGGTAGAACAGCAGGAATCGGCGCACCGACTCCGGCGCGGCGACAAGCTTGAGTGTCGCCTTGGTGATGACACCCACCTGACCGAGCCCGGCGCGCACCGCGTTGAACAGGTCGGCGTTGTTGCTCGCCGAGCAGGTGACCTTCTTCCCCTCGCCGGTCACGACCTCCATGTCGATCACGTTGTCGCTCTGCGCGCGCCGAACGCCGAGGTCGTGCCACCGACACCGCCGACGATGAGGGTGCCGCCGACCGACAGCTCGAGGTAGTCGGTGACCACGGCGGCGCCTTACCCTGCGCCAACGTCGCGCGGAGCACGTCGCTCCACGTGGCGCCGGCCTCGACGACCACCCGGTCGCCCTCGGCCCGGGCAGCCGACTGGACTACAGCACACTTGTGGGGCTCGCAACCGCGGTCCGGCCGCTCACGGCGCTCCACCGGCGCCCACCACAGGACGGAACGTGGACCGACGAAGCGACCGCGCATTGTCCGCGGCAAACAGTGCACTCAGATTGGACTCATTTATGCGGCAATAATTGGACCAGTTCACCAGACCACTCGCCAGTTAGGCTGGCCAGCGCCAAGGCGCGGTGGGCTCGGATCGATCCTGCTGGAACGGGCGGCGAAGCCAGGCCGCGATGGCGGTTCTTTTTTTGCCGCTTGCTGGTCTGTCTTGTTGATGAGTGACGGGGAAGGTCCCCGGCCACGGCGGCTGCCGTGGCGAATGTAAGGAGGCCGGATGAGGAAGCTCAGCGTGTCGACTCTGGTCACACTCGACGGTGTCATCCAGGATCCCGGTGGTTTCGGCGAGACCGAACAGGGCGGCTGGGGCAACCCGTACTTCACTGAGGAAGCCCAGCAGGATGCGTACGAGCACCTGATGTCCAGCGACTACTTCCTGTGCGGGCGGGTGACCTACGAGCTGTTGCACCATGCCTGGGGCAAGATCAAGGGCGGCCCGTACCTCGACCGGATGAACAGCATCCCCAAGCTCGTCGCCTCCCGGACGCTGACCGGGCCATTGGAGTGGAACGCGACCCTGATCAAGGGTGATGTCGCCGAGGAGATCGCCAAGCTGAAGCAGGAGCCAGGCAAGGACATCGAGATGTACGGCAGCGCCGTTCTCATGCAGACGCTGATGGAACACGACCTGATCGACGAGTACCGGATCTGGGTTCACCCATTCGTGATCGGCGGCGGGAAGCGCCTGTTCACTGAGGGTGGGCAGACCACCAAGCTGCGGCTCGCCGGCACCA
>JAOPYP010000606.1 GCA_025964635.1 Actinomycetes bacterium
GGCCAGCTCGGAAACCGACATTCCACCTTTTTCTCCTTCGCCATTGCCGGACGAGGGGACGCCGGACGCTTACCCGCAGCTGCCCCCGGCTGCGCCCGGCCCCGGAGCATCCGGCGACGACGCTCACGACGAGCCGGAGCCGCCCGAAGACGCCGTGCCGGGCATCCTCGGCGACGAGGAGCCGGACGGCCCGGGCGTGGCGACACCGGATGCTTCCGGGCCGGATGAGCCGGCCAGCGCGATGACGGACGGCGCGGGGGCGGCCAGTGTGGGAGCAGCCGGTGCGGACGGCGCGGGGGCAGCCGCCTTCTGGCGGGATGAGCCGGGTGTGCCGGGCCGCGTGGCGCCGGACGTTCCCGGGGCTGGCGGCCTGAGCGAGCCAGGCAGCGCTGCGGCCGGCCCCTACAGCCGCGACGAACCAGAGGGCCCCAGCCGGGACCTGACCGGGGATGGCATCGACACGCCAGTGTCCGGTTTCCAGGCCTTGCTCCACGTGCCTGCCGTACCGCCGGCCGGGCGGCCCGCAGCGCCCGGTGCCCGCCTGGCCCCGCCCGGCGAGCGGGTCATCCCCCCGGCCGGGTGGGCGCCCCGGCCGGCCCGGACCGCCCCGCCCGGAGAGTGGCACCTGCCACCACGCCCCGGCCTGGCCGCACCCGGCAGACCCGGGCCTGGTGAAGCCCGGGCCAGTGAGACCGTGACCAACGGCGCCGCGGCCCGGGGGAGCGCGGGCCATGGACGCACGGACCACGGCCCCGGGGGCGGTGACCCAGGCGGCACCGTCACGGAGGCCCGGACCGGGCACGGCGACGACGGCCCCGGCACCGCGACGGGCCCGCTGGCCGCTGACCCGCTGGCCGCTGACCCGCTGGCCGGCACCGGCTACCGCCGGCCCAGCCGGACCCGGCTCCTGGCCGGCGTAGCCGCGGTGGCCATCCTGGGCGTGACCGGGGTGACCGGAACCCTGGTCGTGATGCACAGCCACCAGACCATCGCCTCCGCGCCCACCGGTGCCACGCCCAGTCGTGCGGGCGCCGGGGAGTCACGGTCGGCCCGCCCGACCCCGCCGGCGGCCGCGTGGAGTTCGCCGGTGCCGGTCGATCCGCAGGCCCTTCAGGCCAGCGGGACCCAGATCACCGGCCTGGCCTGCCCGAAACGGACGGTGTGCTACGCCACGGACAGCGCGGGCACCGTCCTGTCTCTCCAGTCCGGCGGAACCTGGCCGGTGTCGAACACTGACCCGAACGGCCACCTGATCGCCATCTCCTGCTCCTCAGCCAGGTTCTGCCTCACCGTCGACGCCGCGGGGTACGCCATTCCGCTTACCCGGGGCACGTGGGGTGCCCCGGCGCTGGTCGGCTCCGGATCCGGGACGCTCACCAGCGTCTCGTGCGCGGGTCCCTCCTTCTGCGTGGCCGTGGACAACATCGGCATCGCCTTCACGTACCGGGGCGCCGCCACGGGCTGGAGCCAGCAAACGGCCGACCCGAGCGGGCAGTCATTGAACGCGGTGTCCTGCCCCACATCCACCTACTGCGTGGCCGTGAGCGTAAGCGGGAACGCGTTCACGTACAACGGAACCTCGTGGAGCGGGCCGAACGGGGTGGACACGGGGCACAACCTGGTCAGCGTGTCCTGTCCCAGTACGTCGTTCTGCATGGCGGTGGACTCGGCCGGCCAGGCCGCCGAGCACTCCGACGGGCTGTGGGGACTCCAGCCCATCGGATGGGCGGCCACTGCGGTGTCCTGCCCGTCCGCGGGATCGTGCCTCGCGGTAGCGCGTTCCGGCGCGACCGCACGGTACGCCAACGGCCTGTGGGCCCAGGTGCCCGCCTCGGCTCCCGGGGGCAAGATCACCACCTTGAGCTGCGCGGCGGCAGACTCGTGCGTGGCCACGGACAAGACCGACAACGCGCTGTTCTACGCCCTGCCCCCGTCGGGCTGACCGGTACCCGCCGGCCGCGCAGCGCAGGATCCGGGCTAACCTGCGCAGGGTGGAGGAGCCGCCGAGCGACGCGGCCCGGCATCCGGACCGGGTGCGCTGGAACGCGAGGTACGGGACCGGGTTCACCGCCTCGTTCGCGCCCCATCCGCTGGCGGTCGCGGCGCTGGCCCTGGACCTTCCGCCCGGCCCGGTCGCCGACCTGGCCAGCGGCCCGTCGGGCAGCGCGTTGCTGGCCGCCGCGCAGGGCCGGGCGGTGACCGCGGTCGACGTCTCCGACGTCGCCCTGGGCCTGCTCGGCCAGGAGGCCCGGCGGCGCGGGCTGGATCACCTGATCACGCTGGTCCCCGCCGACCTCCGCGCCTGGCGTCCCGTGCCGGGACGGTACGCCCTGATGCTGGGCACCGGGTTCTGGGATCCCGCGGTCTTCGCCGTGGCCGTGCCGGGACTGGCCCCCCGCGGCGTGCTCGGCTGGGAAGCCTTCACCACTGCCGCCCGGCAGGCCCGGCCCGCCCTGCCCGCGGCCTGGTGCCTGCGCCCCGGGGAACCGGCCACGCTGCTGCCGGCCGGGATGACCGTGATCAGCCAGGAAGACAGGCCGGACGGCCAGCGTGGGACCCGGCGGGGGTTGCTGGCCCGCCGGGACCGGCCGGGCCCGGCCTAGTCTCACCATGCGAGACCAAGAGTTAACTATAGTGAGACGCCTTGCTAAGGTCTCCGGTGTGGAGCTGCTTGAATGGGACGCCCGGAGGTACGACGCGCTGCCGCTGCCGCACAAGCGATGGGGGCCCGCCGCCATCGCCAGGCT
>JAOPYP010000618.1 GCA_025964635.1 Actinomycetes bacterium
GGTGGGTGGCGAACAGCCGCAGCGCGTGGGACAGCTGGGCCTGGGTCGTGTCGATCCCGCCCGCGACGACGTTGAGGACCAGGTTGACGCATTCGTCGTGGGTCAGCCTCACGCCCTCGTCCTCGGCTGCGAGCAGCGTGCTGATGAGGTCGCCGGCGGGCTCACGGCGGCGTTGTTCCAGCAGCGTCTCTACGTACTCGTACAGTTCCCCCACCGCGCGCTCGATCCGGGCGGGCTCGCTGGCCAGGGCGCGGATATCGAACTGCTTCTGGACCCAGCCGGACCATTCGTGCAGCCGCGGGGCGTCCTGCGGCGGGGCGCCGAGCACGGCGGCAATGGTGAGCGAGGGGTAGGGCTTGGCGAACGCGGCCACGAACTCGCACCGGGCGGGTCCGCCGGGCGGCCCGTCCCCGAGGTCCCGCCACAGCCCGTCCAGGAACCCGCGCATCGCCGGCCGCCACCGGTCGGCGGCGCGGGGCGTGAACGCGGGCCCGATCAGGGCCCGCAGCCGCCGGTGCCGCTCCCCGGTGGCGTTCAGGATGTTGGCGTCGATCTGCTCCCGCAGGCGGCCCCCGGTCACGCCGAAGATCTCGGCGATCTCCCGGCCCGGGAAGGCGGTCTGCCGGGCCCGCAGGAAGAACTCGCCCGACTCCCGGTCCAGCACCACGTAGGTAAGCGGGGAGCGGGCCAGCCAGCCCTGCTGCCGGACCGCCGCCAGCCGCTGGTGGTACGCCTCACCGGCCAGCCCCGGCTCGGTGTAGTCGAACACCGGCAGCTCAAGGTCGTTGACCGTCGCCCCACCAGGGCCTGGTCCTGCAGGTGCAGCGTCTGCGGGTGCAGTGGCTGCGGGCGCAGCGGCTCTGGGTGCCGGGGCCTCGTTCGTGGCTGACATGGGGGAGTCCTTCCGCCGACACGCTCGACCCTACGTGGCCGTCCCAGCCGCGCCCAGCCCGATTTCCTGGCCCCAAGCGCCTCGCATTTCCCACCGCTAACCGTGCCGGCCGTGCACATCACTGCCCCGCCTGCCACACTTACCGGCAAAGATCCGCCCCCGAAGGGATGCACGCAATGGCCGAGGCGAATGGCACGGTCGCGACCCGCGACCCGGATGCGCTGGTCAGGGAGATCGAGCGCACCCGCGAGAGCCTCGCGCGCACCATCGACCAGCTGGCCGACCGGGTCAGCCCGGCCAACGTGGCCCACCGTGCCCTGGACCGGGCCCGGGGGCAGCTCCAGCGTCCCGAAGTGCGGCTCGCCGGCGGCGCCCTGGCCGCCGTGGCGGTTCTTGGGCTGGCCGCTTACCTGATCCGCCGCCGCCGCTGATCTTGCCACGACCGGCCCCGGATCAGCCGAAGGACTGTCCTTCGCCCCGGTACGTGGGGACGGTTGCGGTGATCGTGTCGCCGTCGATCAGGTGCAGCTCGCCGAACCGCTCGCACAGCTCACCGGCCTTGGCGTGGCGGAACCAGACCCGGTCGCCGACCCGCAGCCCGTCCGCGGCCTTGCCCAGAAGCGGGGTCTGCACCTCACCGGCCCCTTCCTGCTTGTCCAGCCGCAGCCCGGCGGGCAGGAAGGGCTGGGGGAGACGGCTGCCCTGGGCGGGCCCGGACGCCACGTATCCGCCGCCCGCCACGGTGACCACACCCGGGGCCGGCCGCCGGACCACGGACAGCGCGAACAGCGCCGCCGGCCGTCCGGAGAACGCCCGGTAGCTATCGAACAGGCTGGGCTGGTACAGACCCGAGCCGGCGCCGACCTCGGTGACCGCGTCCTCCGCCGCGGTCCGCTCGATCGAGCCGGTGCCGCCCCCGTTGACGAAGCGGAGCGGGGTCACCTCGCGCACCGCCGCCACGATGGCCGCACGCCGCCGGGCCAGTTCCGCCGCAGACCGGCGCTGCATCTGCCGGACGGCCAGCGCGTACAGGGGCCGTCCCGGTGGCTTGTCCCCGACCCCGGCGATCTGCCCCTCGTAGGCCATCAGCCCGGCCAGCCGGATCCCGGGCCGGGCCGCGATGTCCCGGGCCAGCGCGGCGGCCTCCGCTGGCGTGCGCACCGGGGAGCGGCGCGCCCCGGCGCGGATCAGGCCGCCGAGACCCAGGTAGGACGCATCGATGTCCAGGCAGACCTGGACCGGAGCGGGATCGGCCACGGCCGCGGCGGCCTTCTCGATGATGTCGAGGTGGTCAGCCGAGTCGACCATCACGGTGATCGCGGCAGCGGCCGCCGGGTAACTCGCCAGCCGGGTCAGCGCCGAACGGTCGGTGCTGGGGTAGGCGACCACGATGTCGTCGCTGACGCCCTGGCCAGCCAGCCACAGCGCCTCCGGCAGGGTGAACGCCAGGACTCCGTGGTACCCGCTCGTGCCCAGGACCTGCTCGAGCAGCGCGCGGCACCGCACCGACTTGCTGGCCAGCCGGATCGGCTTACCCGCGGCCCGCCGGGTCATGCCGGCGGCGTTGGCCCGCACCGCCGCCAGGTCGATCACCGCGAACGGCGGCTCCAGGCCGGCCGTGGCCGCGTTGTACCGGGCCAGGTCCGCCAGGGCGGGCGGCCCTCCGGGGCCGCCGGCTGGGCTCATTCAGCCTCTTTGGTCAGCGCGGTGTACTCCTCCGGGGTCAGCAGGCCGGCCGGTTCGGCGTCGTCGGCCACCCGGATCCGCAGCAGCCAGCCGGACCCGTACGGGTCGGTGTTGACCAGCCCCGGGTCGTCGTCGATCTCCGGGTTAGCCTCGATCACCTCGCCGTCCACCGGCGAGTACAGGTCGGAGACCGACTTCGTGGACTCCACCTCGCCGAACGGCTCACCGGCGGTCACGGCCGTTCCCGGTGCGGGCACGGACACGTACACGACGTCACCGAGAGCCTGCTGGGCATAGTCGGTGATGCCGACCGACGCGACGCCGCCGTCGATGGCCACCCACTCGTGCTCCGCCGTGTAGCTCAGGTTTTCCGGAACAGTCATCTGGTCGCTCTCCTGGATCTGCTGCCCCGCCGGGCCAGGCCGCCCGGGGGGAAGTCATCGTGGCCGGTCGTGGATCCGATGGTAGAAGGGCAGCGGGTTCATCCGGGCCGGCTCGGCCCGGCCCCTGATATCGACCGCGAGCCGGCTCTCCGGCGCCCCGGTCTCCGCGGCCGCCCCGGTCTCGGCAGCCACTTCAGGCTCGACATACGCCATGGCGATGGGCACGCCCAGCGTGGGGGAGGGGGCGCCGCTGGTGACCGTGCCGCACGGCTGCCCGTCCCACAGGACGGGATACCCGTGCCTGGGGACGCGGCGGGTACCGCTGCGCAGGCCGACCAGGACCCGGCGCGGGGGGGCCTGCGCCGCGGCGGCGAGGGCGTCCCGGCCGACGAAATCGCCGGGCTTGTCCAGCTTGACCACCCGGCCGAGACCAGCGTCGAACGGGGTCGTGTCCGGGCCGAGCTCGTTGCCGTACAGCGGCATCCCGGCCTCCAGCCGGAGCGTGTCCCGGGCGGCCAGACCCGCGGGAACCAGGCCCGCCATGGCGCCGGCCGCGGACAGCGCCAGCCAGATGTGCTCTGCGTCCCCGGGCTGGCTGAACAGCTCGAACCCGTCCTCGCCCGTGTACCCGGTCCGGGCGAGCAGGATCTCCCGGCCGGCCACGGTGCCCCGGTGGCTGGTGTAGTACTTCACCCCGTCCAGGGCGATGTCGGTGAGCGGGCCGAGGATGGCGGCCGCCGCCGGGCCCTGGATGGCGATCAGCGCGTAGTCATCGGTCTGGTCGGTGATCCGCGCGTCGTGACCGTCCGCCCGCTCGCGCAGCGCGCTATCGACCACGGCGGTGTTGGCGGCGTTGGCGACGACCAGGAACTCCGCGTCGCCGAGCCGGTAGACGATCAGGTCGTCCAGCACCCCGCCATCCGCCGCGCAGATCATCGTGTAGCGGGCGCGGCCGGGTGTCATCGACGAGGGCTGGCCGACCAGCGCGTAGTCGAGGGCCGCGGCGGCCCCGGGGCCGGCGACGACGATCTCGCCCATGTGCGACAAGTCGAACAGGCCCGCACTGCTCCGGACGGCCTGGTGCTCAGCGGTCTCGCTCCGGTACCGCAGCGGCATGAGCCACCCCGCGAACTCCGTCATCGAGGCACCCAGCTGCTCATGCACGGCGCGCAGCGGTGTTGACCGCGGCTTCGCAGCGTCAGGCGTGGTCATCGGAGGCTCCAGGGGCTGCCGGGCGGGTGGCCGGTGCGGGAGGCCGGGCTCCGGGGGGACGCAGCCGGCGGCCGCACGGCTGCGCCGCTTACTCAGGTGAAGCGGGCGCGGCCAGCATACCGGCTGACCCGGCGCCGGTCGCGCCGACGCCCGGCCCTCCCGCCGCGTGGCTGGTCCGGGCCCAGGTCACCTCAGGCGGATGAATCCCCCGGACCGCCCTCAGGTGCTGAACGGCGAGTTAGTGCTCAGTGTCCATTCCGGGCTGTCCGTTGAGCAGATACTGCCCGGTTGGAGGCAAGTCCGTCACTTAGGGTAACGAGAAATCCGATACCGGCCCTCATGTCTCGTCAGTGCGTTCCGGCCCGCTTTGGGCGGGGTATGCATTTTGTTAGCATCACGGCGCCGGCTCAGTAGCCGGCTAGCGAGCCCCTCAGGATCCTTCTTTGGCAGGTCGGGTCCGTGTTGGCGGGACCTATGTCCCGTCCGAATCGAGGGGGTTCGATCATGGCGCTCCGCGCCAAGGCGGCAGGCCGGTACATTCTTGCGGTCGCAGCGGCCATTGTCCTGCCCGCCAGTATCGTCGCTGCCGCCTCCATCGCTCATCCCGCGGGTCACTCAGCGTCACAGCATGCGGTCCGGGTCACGGCCGGGCCCGCCCGGGGAGCGTCCGGCGGCGGGCCACAGCCCGGTCCGGTGATGCGCCCGGCGTCAGTCGCCCCGCGCGGGGCCTTCAACCGGATCCTCAGCGCGCGCCAGGCCGCGTCGGCGGCCCAGGCCTGCGCCGGATATGCCACCTACGCGGGGTGGACGAACAACGCCTCCAGCGACGAGCTGGTCACGGCCAGCGCTATCTGCGTCGCCGAATCCGGCGGACAGCCCACCGTGTACTACTGCAACCCGACCGGCCAGGACGGCTACTACCCTCCGGTGAACTGCTCGGGGATGTATGACCGGGGGCTCTGGCAGATCGACAACCAGGCCTGGACCACGATCACGGATACGTGCGCGTTCGCAGCCAAGTGCAACGCGGACGGCGCGTACACCATCAGCCAGCGGGGCGCGAGCTTCTCGCCCTGGGCCACGTACACCAGCGGGGTGTACAACAACTACCTGGCCGCCGCCCAGGCTGCGGTCAGGGCGCTGCACGGGGGCACGGTGCCCAGCGGGGTGGCCGGCGTCTGCCTGTCCCGCGTGAGGTACGCCAGGAACGCCGCGGCGGTCACCAGCACCTGCGGCAGCGGCGCGGGCAGGCAGCAGTGGCGCATCGCCGGCCGGGCGATCCGTGACGGCAGGTACTGCCTCGCGGTCGCGTCCGCGGGCAAGGCGGCGGCGGTCGACCTCCGCCCGTGCAACCGGAGCACCTACCAGCAGTGGACGGCCCTGGGTAACGGCCTGCTGCGCAACGCCCTGGGCGGCCGGTGCCTGCGCGATCCGGGCAGCACGCTCACCCCGGGAACCCCGGTCAACGTGGGCTCGTGCATCATGGCCGCGTCACGCGTCTGGTGGCTCCCCTGACCACACGGATAGGCTCGCGGGACATGGGACTGCTCTCTGAAGACGACATCAGCACCGAGCTCGCCAGCCTGCCGGACTGGACCCGGGCGGGCGACAGCATCACCCGGGTGGCCACGCTGGCTGACTTCCGGGCCGCCCTGCTCTACGTGGGGGCGGTGGGCTACCTGGCCGAGCAGGCCAACCACCATCCCGATGTGCTGATCCAGTGGAACAAGGTGACGCTGACCTTGTCCACGCACTCGGCGGGCGGCCTGACCGGGGCGGACGTCGCGCTGGCCCGGCAGGTCAGCGCGCTGCCCTGACCGCCGTCCGACGCGGACCGCCTGACGCGGTGACGGCCTGCTGCCCTGACTCCGGGGACGGCGGGCAGTCATCCGTTCCCGGCACCTTCGCCCTGGGCGGCGCCACGCCCCCGGGGAAGCGCCGCCCAGTGGACGAAGGTCCCCCTCGGCTTTCGCGCCTCTCCGCCTCCCGTTCCGTGCCCGCCGCCGCCGCCCTGCTGGGCGGATCGGCTGGCCGGCCCGGTGCGGGGGCGGCCCCCCACCGTTGACGCGCGGCCCCCCGTAAGCCAGGGGAGTTCTAGTTATACACTCTGCGTTCTTACAATCACAGTTCGTTACCAGATTGAGGCCGGCTCGCGAGTGTGAGATGCGCGGTGCCTGAGTGCGCGGGAGTCTGCCCGGATACGTCTAGCGGCTGAAATCGCAGTCCAGATGCTTGATGCCGTTGATGAAGCTGGACAGCAGCCGGTCGGGCGGCCCGGCCGTGCGGATGTCCGGGACCCGGCCCAGCAACTCGCGGAGCGCGACGCTGATCTCCCGCCGGGCCAGGTGGGCGCCCAGGCAGAAGTGCGGCCCGGCGGCCCCGAAGCCGACATGCGGGTTGGGGGAGCGGGTGATGTCGAACTGGTCCGGGTCGGCGAACACGCTCTCGTCGTAGTTGGCCGACCAGTAGAACAGGGCCACCTTGTCGCCCTCCCGGTAGTCCTGCCCGTTCATCGCGTAGTCCCGGGTGAGGGTCCGCCGCATGAACATCACCGGCGACGCGTGCCGGACGATTTCTTCCACCGCGCCGCCCAGCCGGGCCTCCAGGTCCCCCGTCAGCAGCGCGCGCTGCTCCGGGTGCTCGGTGAGCAGGATGAGCGCATGCGAGATCGCGTTGCGGGTGGTCTCGTTGCCCGCCACCACGAGCAGGATGAAGAACGAGGCCAGTTCGGCGCTCGTCAGCTGCTCGCCGTCGATGTTGGCGGTGGCTAGCGCCGTGATCAGGTCGTCCCTCGGCTCCTGCAGCCGGGCGGCGCACAAGTCGGTAACCAGGGCGGCGAGTTCCGCACCCGCGGTCAGGATCTGGCCCACCGCCTCGTCCGCGTTCTCGCTGATGATGTCGGGGTCGTTGCCGGACAGGATCACGTTCGTGTCGTGCAGCACCATGGCGTAGCTGCTGTCCGGGATGCCCATCATCTGGCAGATGATGGTGAGCGGCAGGCGCGCGGCCACCCGCTCCACGAAGTCGCACGGCCCCATCTCCAGCAGGTCGTCCACGATCCGCACGGCGGCCTGCTGCACGTCGTCCTCGAATTTGCGGATCATGCGGGGGGTGAAGGCCCGGGACACGATCCGGCGCAGCCGGGCGTGCCGGGGATCGTCCATGTTGATCATGGAGCCGAAGTACTCGTTGAACTCGACGGGCAGGTCGACGATGCTCGTCGCGCCCTTCCCGGAGCAGAACACGTCGGGATTCCGGCTCGCCTCGACCACGTCCGCGTGCCGGACCAGCGCGTAATAGCCCGGGCCGGAGCTAGCGAACGGCACGTCGGGGTCGGCGAAGAACGGTGGCTGGGGCAGGCTGCGCAGCCCGGCGAACGCGTCCCGCCGCTCGGCGAGCGGAAGGCCCCAGAACTCCGGCGCGGACAGATCAATAGCTGTGGTCACGGGGGACTGCCTTGTCCTCGGAATCGCGCGGCGGGAACCTCATCCGGCTCATCGTCGCACAGGCGGACGGGCGGGCGGAAGCACGAGCTAAATCGATTTAGCATCCGCCGCAAGCCCGCGGGACGATAACGGATACGCTGAGGCCTGTGAGGCGAGCCGCCGTGCTGCTGGCTACGGGCGTGCTGGCCACCGCCTGCGGGGCCGGCGGGGCCCCGGCCCCGCTCAGGTCAGTCCCGGCGTGCACCGCCGCAGCCGCGCAGGCCATCGAGCATCGCATCACGCTGACCACGATCCCCGCCGCATGCCGCGGCCTGAGCCGGGCCGAGCTGAACTTCGCCCTGGGCCGGGCCATCTACGCGGTGGCGGGGGCCGGCCAGCACAAGCCGGCCTGGCGGCGGCGTGCGGCCGTGGCGGGCGCCCGGCTGGCCCCGCTGATCGAGTCCCAGCGGCGGCACCCGGCCGCTGCGCGCCCTCATTCC
>JAOPYP010000644.1 GCA_025964635.1 Actinomycetes bacterium
CGCGCCGGTAACGCGCCGGGCCAGTACCATGGCGCGCCGGTAACGCGCCGGGCCGGTACCGTGGCGCGCCGGTAACGCGCCGGGCCAGACCGTGGCGCGCCGGTAGCGCGCCGGGCCGGTACCGTGCCCCGTCGTTAACCTTTCCGGCGTACGCTCGGAAAGGCGGGGGCCCGGAACGGGCCGAAACCCTGGGATAGATTTTGCTTTGGGGCTTTTGGGACCTGCCGCAGACGCGTGGATCTCGTAGTAGCGTTCGGCCGTTACAGCTATGGGCGGGCCGAAGGGGTGGCAGCTGGCCAGGCCTGCATATCTCTAGGAGGATCTCGTGAGTACTGTCACCGAATCAGGCACGCGCTCTTCGGGGAAGCGCGTCGGCGCCCTGATTCTCGCCATCGTCGGCATTCTGCTGGTCATCCTGGCCGTGATCTACGTGACCACCGCGGCCGGTTCCCTGCCCAGCTTCATCCCCGGTCACCTGAACGGCTCCACCGGTCACCACCCGCTGCGCGCGGGCGTGGCGCTCGTCGTGGGCCTGGTCCTGCTGGGCGGGGCCTGGTGGCTCGGCTTCGCCGGCAAGAAGGCCGCCCGTAGCTAGGGACCGGTTTCCCTGGTCACGATTTGCTATCCGGGTCGCCCCCGGCTCGGCCGGGGGCGGCCTCGCCCCTAGGATCATGGCATGTCTTTTACCGACCGGCTGCTGCTGTGGTTCCATATCGGTTTCGTCATTTTTGCCATTGGCCCGGTCACGATCGCGATCATGTCCACACCGCGTTATATCCGGGCCCGCAACGTGGGCGTGCTCCGCTACCTGTCCCGGATGACCCGGATCTTCGGTGCGGCGTCGCTCGGCGTGCTGCTCTTCGGCATCATCGCGGGCCAGTCCCTGCACGACATGACCAAGACGTGGGTGACCGCGTCGATGACCCTGTTCGTGGTGGCCCTGGTCCTGCTCCTGCTCATCATGCGGGACCAGCACAAGGCGATCGTCGCCGTGGAAGGCAGCCTCGCCGCGGCGGAGTCACCCGCGGTGGCCGCGCCCGCGGCCACCGCCCGGGCCGCGGAGTTCGCACCGGCCGATAGCGCCATGTCGCCAGGCACCGAGCCCACCGCGGCGGACGTGGAGCCCGCGCCGACCCCCGCCACGGCGACCGCGACCCGGGTCAGTGTGGCCACGGTGGAGCGCGGCCGGATCGCCTCGCTGGCCGGGGTGGTCAGCCTCATCTGGCTGGTCATCCTGGTGCTGATGGTCTGGAAGCCCTGAGCTATCCAGATGACCTGAGCGGCCGCCCGCGGCGGTCACAGCCCGGCGAGCGCCTGGCGCAGGTCTTCCAGGAGGTCTTCCCCGGTCTCGATGCCGACCGACAGCCTGATCAGGTCGTCCGGCACCTCCAGCGGCGAGCCGGCCGCCGACGCATGAGTCATCCGGGCCGGGTGCTCGACGAGCGACTCCACCCCGCCCAGCGACTCCCCCAGCGTGAACAGCCGGGTCCGGCCGCAGGCCGCCACGGCGGCCTCCTCGCCGCCCCGGACCCGGAACGACACCATCCCGCCGAAGTCCCGCATCTGCTTGGCGGCCACCTCATGGCCCGGGTGCCCGGGCAGCCCCGGATAGCGCACCTCCAGCACCGCCGGGTGCCGGGTCAGCATGTCCGCCACCCGCGCCGCGTTCCGCGAGTGCTGATCCATCCGGACGGCCAGGGTCTTCACGCCGCGCAGCGTCAGCCACGCGTCGAATGGGCCGGCCACCGCGCCCGTCGCGTTCTGCAGGAACGCGAGCCGCTCGCCGAGCGCCTGGTCCGCCACCACCACCGCCCCGCCGACCACGTCCGAGTGGCCGCCGAGATACTTCGTGGTGGAGTGGACCACCGCGTCCGCCCCGAGCGCGAGCGGCTGCTGCAGGTACGGGGACGCGAACGTGTTGTCCACCACCAGCAGCGCGCCCGCCTGGTGCGCGATGTCCGCGAGGGCGCCGATGTCCGCGACCGACAGCAGCGGGTTGGTCGGCGTCTCGGCCCACAGCACCCGGGCCGGGCGCTCGGCCAGCGCGTCCCGGACCGCGGCGACGTCGCTGATCGGGACCGGCCGGTAGCTCACGCCCCACTCGGCGAAGACCCGGGCCATCAGCCGGAACGTGCCGCCGTACGCGTCGTCCGGGATGACCACGTGATCCCCGGGGGCACAGACCGCCCGGAGCAGGCAGTCCTCGGCCGCCAGGCCGGACGCGAACGCCAGCGCGCGGCTGCCGCCCTCCAGCGCGGCCAGGCACTCCTCGAGGGCGTGGCGGGTGGGGTTCGCGGACCGCGAGTACTCGTAGCCGTCCCGCAGGCCGCCCACGCCGTCCTGCTTGTAGGTGGATACCTGGTAGATGGGCGGGACCACCGCACCGGTCCGCGGGTCGGGCTCCTGGCCCGCGTGGATGGCCAGCGTCTCGAAGCCGCCGTGGTCAGCGCCGGAGTTGATCGTCACGCTTCACACCTCACTGGGTAGAGCTCACGGGATAGCAGTCACTGGCAGCGCTCACTGGGCAGGACTCACTGGGTAGCGGCCAGGAAGGTCAGCACGTCCTGCCGGGTGATCAGGCCGGCCGGGCGGCCGTCCACCAGGACCACGGCGGCGCCCGCCTTTTCCAGCGCGCCCACGGCCCGGCTGACCGGCTCACCCGAGCCCACCATGGGCAGCGGCGCCGACATGTGCCCCTCGATCGGGTCGTGGGGCTTGGCCCGGCCGGAGACCAGCGCGTCCAGCAGGTCGCGCTCCACGATAGAGCCGACCACCTCCGCGGCCATGACCGGCGGCTCCTCCTTCATCACCGGCAACTGGGAGACGTTGTACTCCCGGAGGAGCCCGATGGCGGCCGACACGGTCTCCTCCGGGTGGGCGTGCACGAACTCCGGCAGCCCGGGGAGCTTGCGGCCCAGCACGTCGGCGACCCGGGGCTCCTTGGTCTCTGAGGTGAGGAAGCCGTAGTCGGCCATCCACTCGTCGTTGAAGATCTTCGCCAGGTAGCCCCGGCCGGTGTCCGGGAGCAGCACCACGATCACGTCGCCCGGGGCCGCGGTCGCGGCCACGCGCAGCGCGGCCACGACGGCCAGCCCGCACGACCCGCCAGTGAGCAGCGCCTCCTCCCGCGCCAGCCTGCGGGTCATGAGAAAGGACTCGGCGTCGCTGACCGCCAGCACCTCGTCGCACACCGCCGGGTCGTAGTTGGCGGGCCACATGTCCTCGCCCACCCCCTCGACCAGATAGGGCCGCCCGGTACCGCCGGAGTACACCGAGCCTTCCGGGTCGGCCCCGATCACCCGGACCCGGCCGCCCGAGACTTCCTTGAGGTACCGGCCGGTCCCGGTGATGGTGCCGCCCGTGCCGATGCCCGCCACGAAGTGGGTGACCCGGCCGTCCGTCTGGGCCCAGATCTCCGGGCCGGTCGAGTGATAGTGCGAGGCTGGGTTCTCCGGGTTGGCGTACTGGTCCGGCTTCCAGCCACCCGGGGTCTCCCGGGCCAGCCGGCCGGACACCGAATAGTAGGAGTCGGGGTGCTCCGGGGACACGGTTCCCGGGCAGACCACGACCTCCGCGCCGTAGGCCCGGAGGACGCTGATCTTGTCCTGGCCGACCTTGTCCGGGCAGACGAACACGCACCGGTAGCCCTTCTGCGCGGCCACGATGGCCAGGCCGACCCCGGTGTTGCCGGAGGTGGGCTCCACGATGGTGCCGCCCGGGCGCAGGGCGCCGGACGCCTCCGCGGCCTCCACCATCCGCAGCGCGATCCGGTCCTTGACCGAGCCGCCCGGGTTGAAGTACTCGACCTTGGCCAGCACGGCCGGGGCCTCGCCGCCGCCGACGGCCTTCGTCACCGTGCGCAGCCTGACCAGCGGCGTGTTCCCGACCAGCTCGATCAGGGATTCATGGACCTGCATCGCCAACCATCCTCTGGAGGACCGGCCATCCTCTGGAGGACCGGATCATTGACGCTATCCCACGGGCGTGCACCCTGGGATTAGACACACCTGCGCACTGGTTTAAGCTACTGGTCAGTAATCTGACCGATCCTGCTCACGTTCGCCGCGGCAGCAAGGGAGCCCGCTATGCCTGAGGCAGTCATCGTCGCCACCGCACGCTCGCCCATCGGGCGGGCCTTCAAGGGGTCGCTCACCCCGATCCGCCCCGACGACCTCACCGTGCAGCTGGTCTCCGCCGCCCTGGCCAAGGTCCCGCAGCTCAGCCCGGGCGACATCGACGACCTCATGCTCGGCTGCGGCCTGCCCGGTGGCGAGCAGGGCTTCAACCTGGCCCGCGTGGTCGCGGTGCTCCTCGGCTACGACAACCTGCCCGGCACCACGGTGACCAGGTACTGCTCCTCCTCCCTGCAGACCACCCGGATGGCCTACCACGCCATCAAGGCCGGCGAGGGCGACGCGTTCATCTCGGCGGGCGTGGAGTGCGTCAGCCGGTTCACCACAGGCAGCAGCGACAGCTGGCCCGACACGCACAACCCCCTGTTCGCGGGCGCTGAGGCCCGGTCCGGGGCCCTCGCGGCGGGCGGCGTGCCCGCCTGGCACGACCCGCGGGAGGACTCCGCGATCCCGGACGTGTACATCGCGATGGGCCAGACCGCGGAGAACGTCGCCCAGATGCGCGGGATCTCGCGGGCGGCCCAGGATGAGTTCGGCGTCCGCTCGCAGAACCTGGCCGAGAAGGCGCTGGCCAACGGGTTCTGGCAGCGGGACATCACGCCGGTCACCCTGCCGGACGGGACCGTGGTGAGCGCGGACGACGGCCCGCGGCCCGGGACCACCCTGGAGAAGGTGTCCACCCTGAAGCCGGTGTTCCGCCCGGACGGGACCGTCACCGCGGGGAACTGCTGCCCGCTCAACGACGGCGCGGCCGCGGTCGTGGTCATGAGCGACGTCAAGGCGGCGCAGCTGGGCATCACCCCGCTGGCGCGGATCGTCTCGACCGGCGTGACCGGGCTGTCCCCGGAGATCATGGGGCTGGGGCCGGTGGAGGCCTCCCGCCAGGCGCTGAACCGGGCCGGCATGACTATCGGCGACATCGACCTGGTGGAGATCAACGAGGCGTTCGCCGCCCAGGTCATCCCCTCCTACACCGACCTCGGCATCGACATCGACAAGCTCAACGTGAACGGCGGGGCCATCGCGGTCGGGCACCCGTTCGGCATGACCGGGGCCCGGATCACCTCGACGCTGCTGAACAGCCTCCAGTTCCACGACAAGACCTACGGGCTGGAGACCATGTGCGTGGGGGGCGGCCAGGGCATGGCCATGATCGTGGAGCGGCTCGCTTAAGGAACGCACAGGTGAAGCCGGACTATCCGGGGCATTGCGGAAGGCTTACGCCAGGGGGTTGTCAGGGGCGCACCGGTGGTGCAGGCTCGACAGGGAGACCAGCCTGCCCCTGGAGGTGGCCATGTCCCTGAATCACTCCCCGGAGATGCACCAGAACATCATCGCCCGGATCCCCGCGGTGACCGGGCGCGAACTCCGAGAGTGGTTCATGCGGCTGGAATCCGGGCCCCCGTTCTCCCGCTGTGAGGAACGCGCCCACTGGCTCTCCGATGAGCACGGCCTGTCGCACGGCTATGCCTCCGCGATCGTGCATGAGTATGAGTTCCGCCGCCGTCTCAGGCTGAACAGCGCCTGACCTATGCACCCAGACCAGGCCCGGGAGTTCCTGCGCGCTAACCACCGGGCCGTGCTGGCGACGGCGCGCGCCGATGGGCGCCCGCAGATGTCCCCGGTGACCTGCGGCCTGGACGAGGCCGGGCGGGTGATCATCAGCACCCGTGAGACGGCGGTCAAGGTCCGGAACCTGCGGCGTAGCCCGCTGGCCTCCCTGTGCGCGTTCACGGACGCCTTCTTCGGCCCGTGGGTCCAGGTCGAGGGCAAGGCGGAGATCATCTCGCTGCCCGAGGCCATGGAGTTCCTGGTCGGGTACTACCGGCTCATCTCGGGTGAGCACCCGGACTGGGCGGACTACCGGGCCGCCATGCTGCGGGACCGCCGGTGCCTGATCCGGATCGAGATCACCCGGGCGGGCCCGGACATCAGCGGCTGACCCGGGCATCGCGCGGTTGCAGCGTCCCGCACCTGCCACGGCAACATCGTCGTCGCGCACCGCAACTCCGGGTCTGGCCTGGCGGCTTCCTGGTTCGCGCGGCTTATCTGCCTCGTCCGCCGCCTTGGTGCTTGTCCGGGCGGGCGCGGTAGCCGCGGCCAGCACGCTCAGTCAGTACCGTTGCCGCGATCAAAGGCCGGTCCGCCGAGCCGAATGGGGCAACTGCGACCAAACTCGATTCAGCGCTGGTGGCTCTCGGCACGACCGGAGTTCCGGTGGAACAACTGTGCTGCTCATGGCAGGTTTGGCCAGATTTGCTGAGTGGCGATTTAAGACCGTGAACATGATCGGCAACTGCGGAATGGCGGCCCTTATCGCACTGAGTGCCGCGATACCCCGGTCGTGTGCGACAAGCGAACAGCGCGTACGCCTTGGCCAGCAGACCTTCCCGGCCAGATCAGGGGCAGCCGGGGGGGATAACCTGCGCATGAGTGCCCCCGGTCGGAGTCGAACCGACACTGGGGACCCTTTTAGGGGGCCGGCCTCTTCCCTTGGGCTACGGGGGCTGGGTAATAATACCCCGGAGCGTCTGAGCGACTCTCGGGCAGCCGAATTGATACAGATTGTTTCGCCCGGGGGAGATATCTTTTTTCACTTGGACGCCGAATGCAAAGCGTAACCATTTCGATTACGTTCGACGGCGTTTGCTTACGGAGCGTAACCGGGCGCTTCCACGCCCGATGGCTCCCCCAAGCCTGCCATCTGGCGAGCTCGCTGGAAGACCGAATCCAGCATGCCAGGGGTGACCCGGCCGGTGAACGTGTTCTGCTGACTCGGGTGATAACAGCCGATCAGCACCAGCGAGCCCAGGGCAGCCTCTACCCCGTGCCCGAAACGCGGCCGGGGCCGGGGCACCTCGTACCCGGAGTCGGCCAGGACCGGCCACAGCGCCTGCCAGGCGAACCCGCCCAGGCCCACGATGACCCGCAGATCCGCGGTCAGCTGGCCGATCTCCGCGGTGAGCCAGGGCGCGCAGGTGTCGCGCTCGGTCACGGTCGGCTTGTTCACCGGCGGCGCGCAGCGGACCGCCGCGACCATCCTGGTGTGCAGCAGCCGCTGGCCGTCATCGGCCCGGACGCTGTCCGGCTGGGCGGCCAGCCCGCACCGGTGCAGCGAGGCGAACAGCACGTCACCGCTCCGGTCCCCGGTGAAGATCCGCCCGGTCCGGTTCCCGCCGTGCGCCGCCGGGGCGAGGCCGACGATCGCGATACGCGCGTGGTCATCACCCCAGCCCGGGACCGGCCGCCCCCAGTACGGCTCCGTGAGGTGCGCGCGGCGTTTGACCTGGGCGACCTGCTCCCGCCACTCCACCAGCCGGGGGCAGGCGCGGCAGACGGACTGCCGGGCCACCAGCTCGGCCAGGGTGCCGGCTCCCGCCGCGAGGGCACGGACCCCGGCCGCGTCGTGCGCGACCGGCGTGTCCGGAGTCGCCGGGTCACCGGGCCAGCCTGAACCCGGCCGGGCCGGTCCTGGCTCGCTCACCGCGGCCCGCCAGCGGCGAGGGTCCAGGCGATCCCGTCCAGGATGTCGTGCTCGCTGGCCAGTACCTCCGCGAAACCGAACCGCCGCATGATCGCCTCCAGCACCATGGCCCCGCCCGCGATCACATCGGCCCGGCCCGGGTGCATCACCCCCAGCGCCGCCCGCTCAGCCCGGGTCTGGGACAGCAGCCTGCGGGTCTGCACGGTGACCTGGTCCACGGGCACGATGCTGTGGTGGATCC
Organism: Actinomycetes bacterium; assembly: GCA_025964635.1. Lineage (GTDB taxonomy): Bacteria > Actinomycetota > Actinomycetes > Streptosporangiales > Streptosporangiaceae > RYN-230. The sequence continues at coordinate 7,859 of JAOPYP010000644.1, forward strand.
GGGCTGAGTCGTACCCGGCGAGCCCCAGGGCCAGGCCGGCCACCGTGGTCACCGAGCCGGCCAGGCCCACCAGGCTCCGGGCGGCGGCGACCGGGATGGACACGGCCACCAGGTCCAGGGCGGCGGCGATGTCCGCGGCCGCCGCGCTGACCTCGGCGGGCCGGGGCGGGTCGGAGCGCAGGTGGCGCTCGGTCAGCCGGACACAGCCGATGTCCACCGACACCGCACTGACGCCCGCGGCCCCCCGGGCCCGGGTGGCCTGCGCGTCGCCGACCACGAACTCCGTGGAGCCGCCGCCGATGTCCACGACGAGGTACGGACCATCCCCCCGCGGCGTACCCGACCCAGCGGTGGCGCCGAACTCAGCGGTCGTGCCGAACTCAGCGGTGGCGCCGAGGAACGACAGGTACGCCTCTTCCGTCCCGCTGAGCACCTCCGGCTCGAGGCCGAGGACGCCCTTCACGCCCCGGACGAAGTCGGCCGCGTTGGCGGCGTCCCGGGTGGCGCTGGTCGCCACCATCCGCACCGCCTCCGCAGAGAGGTCCCCGATGATCCGGGCGTACCCGCTGAGCACCCCCAGCGTGCGCTCCAGCGCCGCGGGGGCCAGCCGGCCGGTGGAGTCCACGCCCTGGCCCAGCCGGACGATCTCCATCCGGCGGTCCACGTCGGCGAGCCGCCCCGCTGCCGGGTCAGCGTCCGCCACCAGGAGCCGCAGCGAGTTGGTGCCGCAGTCGATGGCCGCGACCCGGGCCGCCCCGGGGAGGCTCACCGGAGCACTGGCCGGAGTTCTCACGGGACGCACGGGCCCGGCGCCCACCAGTCCCCGGCCGCCTCCGCCGCCTCCCGGCCCAGGGGGTTGGCCCCCGGCACGGCCAGCTCGTGGGCGACCAGCGCGTGCAGGCATTTCACCCGGTCCGGCATGCCACCCGCGCTCTGCGTGCCGGACGGGAGCGGCTCCGCCCCCGCGGCCGCCGCGGCCGCCGCGCGCCGGTCCAGGTAGTCCTGGTGCGCGGCCTGCTGCGCGGAGCGCAGGTCCGGCTCGCCGGCCAGCCGCTGCTGCATGTCCCTCATCAGGCCGCCGGATTCCAGCCTGCTCACCGCGGCGGTCGCCCGCGGGCAGGTCAGGTAGAACAAGGTGGGGAAGGGCGTGCCGTCGTCCAGCCGGGGCGCCGTCTCCACCACGTCAGGCCGCCCGCACGGGCA
>JAOPYP010000662.1 GCA_025964635.1 Actinomycetes bacterium
GGGCGATACCCTGGTCTGGCATACGTCCGGGTGGCGGAATAGGCAGACGCGCTAGCTTGAGGTGCTAGTGCCTCGAAAGGGGCATGGGGGTTCAAGTCCCCCCTCGGACACACACCACGTCGCTCTGACCTGCGGGTTCGCGGGCTCCACTCTGACGGAGGTCAGCAAAGCTGCAGGTCAGAGACATGGGGGTTCAAGTCCCTCTCCGAGTCGTCCGATTACCCATAGGGGCATGGACCCGGTGGCGGCATCGACATAGGCGAGTTGCGCGCCCCTGCATCACAGCGAACCGCAGCACGGACGGGATGTTCGAGTCAGCGGAATGCTGGGCCGGGATCGTCGACGTCGTCGGCGCTGGGGCGGTGCTCGAGGTACTCAGCCAGCAGTCCGTCCGGGTGCCGCAGGCGCACTCGCGGGCCGGGGGCGCTTCCCATCGCTGCTGCGCGATCTGGGCGCCGACGGCGACCTGCCGCGCGACCGCGTCATCCAGGTTCGCGTTCAGGATCGTGACATGGGTTTCCGGCTGCCAGGGCCGCGCGGTCCAGCTTCTCCTTGTCCATCTCGAGGATGAGGAACGGTCCGACCGCGACGACGTGCAGCCCGGACTCGAGGATCTCCATGTCCAGGGACACCGACGTCAGAGCCTCACGATCGCCGGGGCGACGCCTGCCTCGAGTGCGGCCCGCCGCGCGGGCTAGCCTTTCAGGCCGAGCTGGCGGGTGAGGAAGGCGTCCCGGTCGGCCATGGCGGCGTCGGTGAGCTGGTGGTCGGAGCCGGCGTAGAAGTCGACCCTCGCGCGGGGGGCGTGCCGGGCGAACTGACGGCGGACGCTCGCGCCCACGTAGATGTCCTTGCCCGCCCACTGGAACAGCTCGTGGATGCCGAGCCGGGATACATGGTCGACCGGCTGGGCCTTGTCGAACAGGCCCTCGTAGTGCGCGGCGCGCTGGCCGGTGTAGCCGAGCCAGTACTTGACGAACCAGTGGCCCCAGGTCGCGTCGGGAGTGGCGAGGACGGCGGCGTGCACCCGGTGGTCGGAGCTGGCCAGCAGCGCGCCGTACATCGCCCCGTAGTCGTGGCCGACCACGGCCACCCGGCCCGGGTCGACGTACTGCCGGTTGATCAGCCAGGTCAGGGCGTGCCGGAAGTAGAAGAGCTGCGCCTCCACGTACGTGACGTCGCGCCACTTGCCGGCCGGGGCGACCTGCCAGGGGAACTTGCCCTCCGGCAGCAGGGACACGGCGCCCTGGCTGGCCAGCTCGGCCGCCTCGGCCAGGAACTCGGTCCTGTCGCTGTGGATCTGGCCCAGCCAGTGCAGGAACAGGATGCCGGCGTGGCGGTGCTGGCGCAGGTGACCGCCGGGCCGGACGAGGTAGGCGCGGACAGCCGGGTGACCTGGGATGGTCACCAGGACGTCCTGGATGATGACCGGCGCGCTGACGCGCGTCGCGGGGCGGGCCGCAGCCTGGGCGGGAGCGACCGCCGCGGTGGCCAGGGTCCCGGCGAGCGCGACGGCCAGGCCGACGCGGCGGATCAGGTTCAGCACCATCTACTCAGCTTTCGTCAGTAGCAAAAACAGCCTTGGTGCTGATGAAATTAGCGTCAGTGGCACAGAGCGTCAAGGGACTGACGAAGGATGTTGGTGGCGGGGCGGGGCCGAGGGAGGCGGAGGCACCCGTTACGAATGAAGTCCCGGCTGCTCAGGCGCGGCGCTGGCGCTGGCGGTACTGGCGCGCGGCGGCGCGGTCGTTGCAGGCCACGCAGCAGAACCGGCGGGTCCGGCCGCGCGTGTGGTCGACGAAAGCGCACTGACAGGGCGGGGCGGCGCAGGTGCCGAGCCGGGTGGTGCCGCCGCGAGCGACGTGTTCGGCCAGGGCGGCGGGCAGCCGGGCCTGGAGGGCGGCGAGGCCCCGCTGACCGGGTGCGATCTCCAGGCGGAGCCCGGCACCCGCGGCCACCAACTGGGGGACGGCGCCCGCGCCGAGCAGCATCGGGTTCAGCAGCGCGGCGGCCTGCGCGGGCGCCGGGGCGGCGAACACGGCCCGCAGCGACTCGCGCAGGTCCCGCAGCGGGCCGAGGTCGGCGGCGCGCAGGTCGCGGGCGAGGTCGCCCCGGCCGACGTCGGTCAGCACCTCGCGGAACCAGGCCAGGCTGGTCAGCCGGTCTGCGGGGTCGGCGAGGAGATCGAGGGAGTTGAGCAGCAGGACGACGAGGTCGAGGTCCGACGCGGGCGCGTCCCGCCGCTCCAGCCAGTCCCCCAGGTACGCCGCCACGCCGTCATCCTAAGCACCGTCCGCCGCCGCTCGGGGGCTCGTGCTCCGCGGCGGCCTGCTCCAGGTTCGCCCTCGGCCTCCGCCACCGCCGTCTCGGTCGCCAAATCGATGGACCGGGCGGCGGCGTCACCGCGCACAAGCAGCACCAGCCAGCCGCACACCTGCACCATGAACAGGTAGATGAGGCGGACGAGCACGAACGCCGGGCTAAAACAGCAGGTCAGACTCCTGCGCAGAGTTCTGGCACCGCACACCCTCCGGGTACCGTGACCACCGATGCACGCCAGCAGGCGCACACGAGCGAGCATGGTCGACCTGATACAGCGCTACACCCTCGCGTTCACTGGTTCACCCCAGGACGAGTTCGCCAGCGAGGATAAGCATGTACGTAAGCGGCGACTCGGACCTCGGACACATGGGGGTTCAAGTCCCGAGGGACACAATCCGTCCCCGGACTTGAGGCTGCAGGCTGCGAGTAAAAGCGTCCCCTGCGACCACCAGGGCCCCTACGGGGTCAGCCTCTACTCGCGCAGCTCGTAGTGGCTGCGGCGGCAGCGCCGGATCAACGACGCCAGGGGCGCGCGCGGGCTTTCGTCCTCGCAGTTACACGATCTGGCCGTGGGCGAGCGCCCTCCTGGACCGCCTGCGGGGGCCGACGCATGCTAACGGCGGCGGGTCACGATGATCGGTAGTTCGCTCGGCACCAGAGTGCTGCTGACCACGGGGCGCACGGCGGCGCCGTCGGCGAGCCGCAGTTGCCAGTGGGCGGCGATCACGCTGAGCAACAGGGTTGACTCGGTCCAGGCGAACCCCTCGCCGATGCAGTTCCTGATGCCCTGGCCGAACGGGAAGAACGTTGCTCGCATATCGCTCTTGCTGTAGTCGGTGGCCCACCGGTCCGGATCGAAACGGTCGGGATCGCGGTGCAGCCGAGCGTCGCGGTTGAGCGCGTACGGGCTGAAGAAGATCCTGCTTCCGGCCCGGAGCAAGTGACCGCCCAGCTCAACATCGACGAGCGCCCGGCGGGGCAGTATCCAGACCGGGCTGTAAAGGCGCAGCGTCTCGGTGATCACAGCGCGGGTGAAGGGCAGCCTGCTCAGGGTCTCGTAGTCGGGATCGGCACCGGCTAGCACGAGGTCGACTTCCTGCTGGAGCCGCTCCTGGATCCGCGGGTGTTGAGCCAGCAGGTAGCAGGCCCAGGCGATGGTGTTCCCCGTCGTCTCGGAACCCGCGATGACGAGCGTTGTCGCTTCGTCGCGCAACTGCTCGTTGGTCATCCCCGCGCCGGTGTCGTCGTCGCGGGCGCGCATGAGGATCGAGATCAGGTCGCCATGGTCCGCCCCCACCCTCCGGTACACGTCGATGACGTCTGTCAGCAGGGCGCGCAGGCGCCGGTTGGCCGCGCTGAACCGCCGGTTGGACCGGGTCGGCACCCACGCGAGCCCCGGAACGTTCGCGCTGATCCCCCGGGCCACGAGTTCGGAGAGGAGCACCCGCAGGAGTCGCTCGATCTCATCGATCGCATCCGCGCCGATGTCGCTGGAAAGGAGCGTCCTGGCCAGCACGGTGAGCGTAATCGACCGCATCTCCCGGTCGAAGGCAAGCGTCCCGCCGTCTGGCCATGCGCTGATGCGCGGCGCCGCGACATCGCGCATCGTGCCCACGTAGCGGGCGATCTCGGTGCGATGGAACGCTGGCTGCATGAGGCGCCGCTGCCGGTGATGGCTCTCGCCTTCGGACATCACGAGCCCGCTGCCTATCAGACGCCTGGTCCGGCCGAAGTTGAGGCCCTTGCTCAGCTTCCTGGCCTCGCCGACCAGCGCCTGCCTGATGACGCTCGGATTGTTCAGTACGTACACGCGGAACGGCCCGAACCGGATGCGAACCACATCGCCGTGCTCCCTCGCCCGCTGGAACAACGCGAGCGGGTCGCGGCCGAACTCCAGCGCGTGCCCCAAAACCCGCTGTCCGCCCGGCATCAT
>JAOPYP010000667.1 GCA_025964635.1 Actinomycetes bacterium
CAGTGCTCTTTGAGGTACGGCCTTCGGCGGCAGTGCCCTCCGGGATAGCCGCCCCACCCGGCTCATCACCCAGCCGCACCCCGGCTTCCGCCAGTTCGCGGATGATGGCCCGGCCTTCCGCGGGAGAAACGCCCGACTCACCGAACGCCGCGCGCAACTCAGTCAGGGACAGGTACCCCTGCCCGCGGCCAAGCTGGATCAGCTCGTCCACACGCATGGTGGCGGCATCATCGGCGACCTCGGGTTCCCGCCTGGCGGTGGCATTCCTTGGCATCGAGGCACCTCCTCCCTTCGTGGGCGCGCGGTGCGCACATACGTCAGTACGTATCCGCGATCTCGGTGTGCTCCAGCGGTCCGCAGCACTTGCTACTGTGAAGCGCGGGCACTATGTATTAACGCCGGAGGGAGCCAATTGTTCCCGTGCGGTGCCGCGCCGTAGTGCCCCTACGCGCGAATCTGGCTGACGGTCCCGCCGGTTCCTGGCGCGCATGACCCGCCGGTGCGTCAACGCCTGCGCCTGAACTCCCACGCAAAGAGAACGCCCTGACGGCGCCGGTTAGTCCTGTCCGGGGCTTCCAGTCCTGCGCGCATTAGTACTGCCGCAGTACTGCCGCGCCCTTAAGCCAGGCGGGCCGGTCAGCCCGGGCGGCCCGTCAGCCCGGCTGGGCCAGCAGCCGCAGGGCCCGCAGGTCGGGCTTGCCGGACGGCAGCAGCGGGACGGCGGGCACCACGACGACGGCCCGCGGCGCCGCGTAGTCCGGCAGCCTGCCCCGGGCGAACCCGCGCAGGACGTCCAGGCCCGGGGGCGCCGCCGGGTCCGCGGGCACCACGATCGCGGTGACCAGCTCACCCCACTCGGGGTCGGGCCGGCCGACCACCACGGCCTCCCGGACTCCCGGGCAGTCCTCGAGCACCGAGGCCACCTCGTCGGCGGAAACCTTCTCGCCGCCGGTGTTGATCATGCCGTCGGCGCGGCCCCGGACCGTCAGCCGCCCCGAGCCGTCCACCTCGCCCACGTCAGAGGTGACGAACCAGCCGGCCTCCAGGGCCGCCGCGGTCAGGTCCGGCCGTCCCCGGTACGCCGAGAACAGGACCGGGCCGGCCAGCCGGATCCGGCCATCGGGGCCAATCCGGGCCGAGACCCCGTCCAGCGGCTCACCGTCGTAGACGCAGCCGCCGCAGGTCTCGGACATCCCGTAGGTGGTGATCACCCGGGCCCCCGCGGCGGCCGCCTCGGCGCGCAGCCCGGCCGGCACCGCGGCCCCGCCGAGCAGGATGGCGCGGAACCCGGCCAGCGCGTCCCGGCCGCCCGGCTCGTCCAGCAGGTGGCGGACCTGAGTCGGGACCAGCGACACATACTCGGGGAGGCCACCTCCCCGGGCTAGCAGAGCTCCGCCGCCCGTGGTGGCCGCGCTCTCCGCGTCCAGCCGTTCCAGGACCACCGGCGGGACACCGGACAGCAGCGAGCGCACGAACACCTGCAAGCCGGAGATGTGACTGGGCGGCAGGCACGACAGCCACGCCTCGCCGGGCCGGGCGCCGATCCGGTCCAGGCTGGCCCGCGCCGAATGGCGGAGCGCCGCCGCGCTCAGCTCGACGCCCTTGGGCTCCCCGGTGGACCCGGAGGTGACGATCACCACCGCGGTCCCCGGGGCCACGGCGGGGGAGTCACCGGGGTCAAGCCGTTGGGTGCCTTCGAGGGTTTCCAGGGTCGCGGGGCGGAGCGCCCGGAGCAGGGCCCGGGCCCGCTCGGCGGGCAGCCTGGGATCCACCGGCAGGAGGGCCGGCCCGGTGCCGTCCAGGGCCGCGCCCAGCACTTCCAGCAGCCGCTGCGCCCCCGCGGCCGCGGGGAGCAGCACTGCGTGCAAGGGGCGGGGGGTCATCGACGTAAGGTTATCCGGGCAGATCAGGGATGAACCGGGAGGGTGTTCCAGTGGCCGACGCTGACCCGGGCCCGCGCGACCGGGTCGCCGCCGCGCTGCCGGGCCTGCGCGCGTTCGCGATCCCGATGCGCACCCGTTTCCGCGGCATCACGGTCCGCGAAGGCGCGCTGATCGAGGGTCCCGCCGGGTGGGCGGAGTTCTCCCCGTTCCCGGAGTACGGGCCGCGGGAATGCGCCCGCTGGCTGGCCTGTGCCCTGGAGGCGGCCTGGGACGGCTGGCCGGCGCCGGTCCGCGGCCGGGTGCCGGTCAACGTGACCGTACCCGCGGTCGGCCCGGAACAGGCGCACCGCATCGTGTCCGGTTCCGGCTGCCGGACCGCGAAGGTGAAGGTCGCCGAGCGCGGCCAGCCGGACGCCGGCGACATCGCCCGGGTCGAGGCGGTGCGCGACGCGCTGGGCCCGGAGGGGCGGATCCGGGTGGACGCCAACGGCGGGTGGGACGTGGACACCGCCGTCCGGATGCTGCGCCAGCTGGGCCGGTCCGGGCTCGAGTACGCCGAGCAGCCCTGCGCCACCCTGGACGAGCTCGCCGAGCTGCGCCGCCGGGTGGACGTCCCGGTGTGCGCGGACGAGTCGATCAGGAAAGCCGAGGACCCGCTGGCCGTGCGGGCCGCGGGCGCGGCGGACATCGTGATGCTGAAGGCCCAGCCGCTGGGCGGGGTCGCGGCCGCGCTGCGGGTCGCCGAGGCGTGCGGGCTGCCCGTCGTGGTGTCCAGCGCGGTCGAGTCCTCAGTGGGCCTGGCCGCGGGGGTGGCCCTCGCGGCGGCGCTGCCCCGCCTGCCGTACGCCTGCGGCCTGGCCACCATGAGCCTGCTGACCGGCGACGTCACCGCCGATCCGCTGGCTGGGCAGGCCGGCTACCTGCCGGTTCGTCGGCCGCCCGTATCTCCGCAACGGCTTTCACGGTGGGAGTCAGATCCCGCCCCGTGGCGCGCCCGGGTGGTGGCTGCCGCGGAGTTTCTCGGCGCGGCCGTCCCGGCCGGGCCGGCCTGACCGGGACGGTGCCCGCACCGTGAATCCCTCGACTGCCTTCGCCGTCACCCTGGTCGACGAGCTGATGCGCTGCGGCCTGCGGGACGCCGTGCTGGCCCCCGGGTCGCGCAGCGCGCCCCTGGCCATAGCGCTCTGGGAAAGGAGCGGTGCTAGCCCGGAGGGCGGCCACCCCGGGCTAGCACTGCACGTGCGGATCGACGAGCGGTCGGCGGCGTTCCTGGCCCTGGGCCTGGCCAAGGCCAGCGGGCGGCCGGTCGCGGTGCTCTGCACCTCGGGGACGGCCGCGGCCAACTTCCACCCGGCGGTGATCGAGGCGGACGAGTCCGGCGTCCCGTTGCTGGTGCTGACCGCCGACCGGCCGCCCGAGCTGCGCGGCACCGGCGCCAACCAGGCCATCGACCAGCTGAAACTCTACGGCGGGGCGGTCCGCTGGTTCGCCGACGCGGGGGTCCCGGAGGCGCGCCCGGGGATGAACGCGTACTGGCGGTCGCTGGCCTGCCACGCGTGGGCGGCCGCGTCCGGGGCGGACGGCGGCTTTCCCGGGCCGGTGCACCTGAACCTGCCGTTGCGGGATCCGCTGGTCCCGGGGCTGCCGGACGCTGCCTCGCCGGCCAGCGCCGGTACCGGGGCTGGGACCGGGCCGGGCGGATGGCCGGAGCCGCTGGCCGGGCGGCCGGGCGGGGCTCCGTGGACCCGCTGGGCGGGGACGGACCAGGCCGGGCTGACCCGGCCGGACGGTCCCGGGACGCTCGACCTGCCGTGGACCGAGCGAGGGGTCATCGTGGCGGGGGACGGCGCCGCCGACGCGGCCGGGCTGCTCCGGCTGGCCGCCGCCGTGCCCGACGTGCAGAGCACGGCC
>JAOPYP010000684.1 GCA_025964635.1 Actinomycetes bacterium
GAGGCCGGGCCCGGCGGCCGGGCGGCCACCTCGCCGGGCGGCTGCGGGGCGGGCCCGAGGGGGAACAGGGCCCGGAAGTGATCGACCTGGAAGCCACTGTCCGCGCAGCGCAGCACGGTCTCCACCGCGTCCGAACGGCGCAGCGCGCAGACCCGCAGCATGGTTTCCTGATCGCCGGGGAGCAGGACCACCGGGGCGTCCATCCAGGTTCCCGCCAGCCGCCGCAGCGGCCGCCCGGCCAGCACCGAAGCCGCCTCGGCCATCGCCTCCAGCGCGACGGCCAGCGGCAGCACCATGAGGCCATCGATGTGGTGATCGGCCAGGTACGGGTCAGTCCGGGGGGAGATCTTCGTGTCCGCGACCAGTTCCACGCTCGGGTAGTACACCCGTGCCGTCTCCAGGAACCGGCCGCGGATCTCCGTGGCCTGGTCCGGAGCCGCCGCCGCACCTGCGCTGGCCGGTACTCCGGGCGCGGGCGCCCCGGGGGCGGGAAGGTGCACGCGGCCGTGCATCGCGACCCGGCCCGGCGTGTCGGCCTCGGCCAGCAGGGCGAGCAGCAGCCGGCTCAGCTCGGCGGCGGTGGCGTCGTCCACGCCCAGCGGGCGGGGACGGGCCAGCTCAGTCACCCGCATCTGGTCGGTGCTGCCGGGCCAGGGCCAGTCCGCGTGCAGGATCCGGCAGCCGGGCAGGCTGGGGCGCAGCCGCCGGGCCTGCTCGGCCAGCGCGGAAACGGCCAGCGCGGGAGCACAGTTCCGGGCCGCGCCGTACCGGGCCGGCACCGTGCCGAGGGTGACCAGCACCCGGAGCCCGGCCGCGCTGACCGCGCCCAGCACGTTGCTGAGCCCGTCCGCCTGCCTGGCGATCTGGGCGCCCACGTCAGCGCCGGACAGGGCGAGGCAGTCGCGCAGCGGGCCGGTGCCGGCCGCGTGCACGACCGCGGTCACGGGGCCGACCCGATGCTCCACGGTGGCGATCGCCGTCTCGGCCTCGTCGGGATCGGTGAGGTCGGCCGGCACGTAGCTCACGTCCGCGCCCGCGCCGCGCAGGACAGCCAGCCCCACGTCGATGGCGGCCGCCTCGCCGGGCCCGGCCATCCCGGCCAGGACGAGCCGCGCACCGCAGCCGGCCAGCACCCGGGCGGCGGCCAGCAGGTCCCGGGTGCTCCCGCCGCTGATCAGGATGACGTCGGCCGGGCCAAGTGGGACCTCGGCCGGGAGGGACGCCGGATCCCGCGCCTCCGGGTCGGGCGTAGCGGCTCCGGCGGTGCCCGCGGTCCCGGTCCCGGCGGTCCCCGGGTCCGTGGTCCCCGGGTCTGTGGCCCCCGGGTCTGTGGCCCCCGGGTCCGTGGGCCCGGTGTTGCCGGTCCTGGCGTCCCTGGCTGTGGCTTCGGCGGGGACGGCCTCCGGGAGGGGCGCAGCCTCTGCGGCCCCGGTACCGGGCGGGTGGTCCAGGCCCGCCACCATGACCGGTTCGCGCGGCTCGCCCCTAGTATCCAGCACCAGCTCCCGGAACTGGCCCGCCTCGGCGGCCGCGAAGCGCTGTGCGGCGAGCAGCCCGGCCATGCTGTTCGCGGTGCGGATCAGGGTGATCCCCAGCGACGGGTGCTCGGCGTGCAGGCTTGCGCAGAACCCGGCCAGCCCGCCCGCGGGAGTGATCACGACCAGCGTCCCGGCGGCTACCGCCTCCTGCGCGGCGGTGACCAGGGTGGCGGCGGCGTCGGGATCGGCCAGGTCGCCGATGACGGCCAGCACCCCGGTGGCCGCGGGATCGTCCTCGAACACCTCCGCCGCCATCCGGCCGAAGGGCTGGCGGGTGGTCGCGTGCAGCTGCCAGGGCTCCTCGTCCACCGGCAGCACCGGCGACCGGGGGACCCGCAGCTCCTCGGTGAAGCAGCGGACCCAGGGGCCGAGTCCCGGGAACGCCTCCGCGCCCGCCGGGCTGTGCGGTGCGTCCGGCGGCGTGCCCAGCCCGGCCGGGCCGTCCAGCCCGCCGCCGGGAAGGTCCGCCGCCCCGTCCGCATCGCCGGCACCGGCCGGGCCGGCCGCCCCGGCCACGATGGCCGCAGCGGCCCGGCTTCCCCCGCCCGCTGCTTCGTCCTGGCCGGCCAGCTCGGCGGTGACCAGCGCATACGGGTTCGTGATGAAGACGCGTTCCCGGCCGATGTCGATGGGCCGGGACGGCCGCCCGGCCAGCAGCGGGGTAAGGCCGGCGATGGCCCCCGCGGCGAACAGGGCGGCCGCCGCGTCCGGCGCGGCCGGGCCGCCGGGGCCCGCCGCGAGGCTGACCGCGGGCACGTCGCTGCACCCGGCCGCGAGTGCGGCCATCGCCTGCCCGGGCCCGGTGTCCACGAGAAGGTCAGCCGCCCGGTCCGCCCCGGCCAGAGCCTCGGCGAAGCGGACCGGGGAGACCAGCTGATCGCACAGCAGGTCTGGCACGCTGGCCGCGGACGTCACCTGCCGGCCGGTGACCGTGGAGATGAGCCGCCGCGCGGGGGCCGCGAACCTGACCGCAGCGAGCGCGGCACGCAGCGGCGTGACCCGGTCTGCCATCGCCGGGGAGTGCAGTGCGTGCGGTACATCCAGGACGCACGCCTGGATACCCGCGTCCCCGGCCCGCCGGGCCACGTCGTGAACCGCGTCCGCCGGGCCGGCCAGCACATGACAGCGGGGGCCGTGATACGCCGCGATGACCAGCTCACCGTCCGGGTCCAGGGCGAGGGCGGCCTCCGCGTCGGCGGCCAGGCAGATCATCGCGGTGCGGCGGTCGCCCGGCGCGGCGAGCACGGCGGCGCGCTGCGCCACGAGCGCGGCGGCGCCGGACTCGGCCAGGCTGCCCGCCCAGACCAGGCCAGTGATTTCGCCCACGCCATGCCCGAGCGCGGCGGCGGCCCGCACCCCGAGGCTGTCCAGCCAGCGCAGCGCGGACAGCGACGCCTGGACGATGGCGGGCTGGGATCCCGGCCCGGGCCAGTGCTGCCCGCCGGCGGTGGTGGACGCCTCCCCGGGGAACAGTAGGACCACCCGCCCCGCGGCACCGTCAGCGGCGAACAGCCCGGGTCGCGCGGCCAGCTGGCCCGGGGCCAGGTCGGGCAGCAGCCCGGCGGCTTCCCGGGCCAGCCGGGCCAGCTCGTCCTGGCTGGCGGTCACGACCGCGACGCGGACCGGGCCGCGGGCAGCCTGGCGGCCCAGCTGGCAGGCGAGATCACCGAGCTCGCTGTCGGATAGCGCGGCGGCCACGCGGGCCACCCCGGCCAGTTGCGCCGCCACCGTCTCCCGGTCCGGGCCGCTGAACGCGAAGATCTCGGGCCGCGGCGCCCCGGGCACCGACCACGAGCCGAGAGGGCGGGTGCCAGCCGGCAGCGCCCGGCCGGCAGGCCGGACGTCGCCGGGGG
>JAOPYP010000686.1 GCA_025964635.1 Actinomycetes bacterium
CACCGGCCGGTTCCCCGGCCGCGCAGGCGCCATCGTCCGGGCCGCCGCATCCGGGCCGGGTGAAAGGCCTGGTCGAGGACACGCTCGACGCGCTGTGGCGCGGGCAGATCGAGGACGACGGGTTCAACGCCCTGGTGCTGGACGCCTACCTGAGCTGGCGCCAGGTCATGGTGCTGCGCGCCTACGCCAAGTACCTGCGGCAGGCTGGCACCCGGTTCAGCCAGTCCTACATCGAGCGCGTGCTGCGTTCCAACACCACGGTGACCCGGCTGCTGGTACGGCTGTTCGAGTCCCGGTTCGACCCTGGCCGGCAGGGCGGCCAGGGTGAGCGCAGCGAGGCCATCACCGAGGAGATCCGCGGCGAGCTCGATGACGTGGCCGTCCTCGATCACGACCGGGTACTGCGCGCCTACCTGGGCCTGATCCTGGCCACCCTGCGGACGAACTACTTCGCCGACCAGGCGGGCGGGCCCGGACCCGGGGCTGGCCTGGGGCAGGTTCCGTACCTGGTGGTCAAGCTGGATGCCGCGGCCGTGCCCGACCTGCCCGCGCCCCGGCCGAAGTTCGAGCTGTTCGTCTACTCGCCCCGGCTGGAAGCGGTGCACCTGAGGTTCGGCGCGGTGGCCCGGGGCGGGCTGCGCTGGTCGGACCGCAGTGAGGACTTCCGCACCGAGATCCTCGGGCTGGCCAAGGCCCAGGAGGTGAAGAACTCCGTCATCGTGCCGTCCGGCGCCAAGGGCGGCTTCGTCTGCAAGCGGCTGCCCGACGCCGCGGACCGGGACGCCTACCAGGCCGAGGTGCTGGACTGCTACCGGACGTTCATCAGCGCCATGCTGGAGGTCACCGACAACCTGCAGGCGGGCCGGGTCGTGCCGCCGCCCGGGGTGGTCAGGTACGACGGGGACGACCCCTACCTGGTGGTCGCGGCGGACAAGGGCACCGCGACGTTCTCCGACACGGCCAACGAGATCGCGCAGAGTTACGGCTACTGGCTGGGCGACGCGTTCGCCTCCGGCGGGTCCGAGGGCTACGACCACAAGAAGATGGCCATCACCGCCCGCGGCGCGTGGGAATCGGTGAAATTCCACTTCGCCACCCTGGACCTGGACGCCGGCACCACGGACTTCACCGTCGCCGGGATCGGGGACATGTCCGGCGACGTCTTCGGCAACGGCATGCTGCTCTCCGAGCACATCAAGCTGGTGGCGGCGTTCGACCACCGGCACATCTTCATCGACCCGTCGCCCGACCCGGCGGGCAGCTTCGCCGAACGGCGGCGGCTCTTCGAACTGCCCCGCTCGTCCTGGGCCGACTACGACCCGGCCGTCATCTCACCCGGCGGCGGCGTGTGGTCCCGCACCATGAAGTCCGTCCCGGTTTCGGCGGCGGCCGCGGGCGTGCTCGGCCTGGACAGCGACGTGCACGCGCTCTCCCCGGACCAGCTGATCTCCGCGATCCTCGCCGCCCCGGTCGACCTGCTGTGGAACGGCGGGGTCGGCACGTACGTGAAGGCCAGCACCCAGACGCATGCCGACGCCGGGGACCGGGCCAACGACGCGGTGCGGATCGACGCCACCGCGCTGCGGGCCAGGGTGATCGCGGAGGGCGGCAACCTGGGCGCGACCCAGGCGGCCCGGATCGAGTACGCGCTCGCGGGTGGCCTGATCAACACCGATTTCATCGACAACTCCGCCGGGGTGGACACCTCCGACCACGAGGTCAACATCAAGATCCTGCTGGCGGACAGCGTCGGCCGCGGCGAGCTGGGCGCCGCGCAGCGCAACCGCCTGCTCCAGGAGATGACCGACGAGGTCGCGGCGCTGGTGCTGCAGCACAACTACCACCAGAACCGGGCCCTGGCCTCGTCCCGGGCCCAGGCACCGCAGATGCTGCACGTGCACAGCCGGATGATGCGGAAGATGGCGCGGGACGGGCGGCTCCGGCGGAAGCTGGAGGTCCTGCCGGGGGACAAGGAGGTGGCCGAGCGCCGGTCGGCGGGCCTGGGCCTGACCGGGCCCGAGTTCGCGGTGCTGCTGGCCCAGGTCAAGATCGCGGCCGAGGAGGAGATGCTGGCCTCGACGCTGCCTGACGATCCCTACCTGCAGTCGGTTCTCACCGCCTACTTCCCGGAGCCGCTGCGCGAGTCGTTCGCGGACCAGATGCGCACGCACCCGCTGCGCCGGGAGATCATCACCACCGAGGTCGTCAACGACATGGTGGACCGCTCCGGGACGACCTTCCTGTTCCGGATGAACGAGGAAACCGGGGCGTCGGTGCCCGACATCACCTGCGCCTGGCTGGTCGCCCGCCGGGTCTTCGACCTGGCTGGCTTCTGGGCCCAGGGGGAGGCGCTGGACGGCCAGGTGGACGTGGCCACGCAGCTGGCGCTGCTGCTGGAGGGGCACAAGCTCGCCGAGCGGGCCACCCGGTGGCTGCTCTACAACCGCAGGCCGCCGTTCGATATCGCCGAGACCATCGACTTCTTCTCCGGCGGGGTGCTCACCGTCTCTTCCGGGCTGCCCAAGCTGCTCACCGGCCGGGACCGGTCTGGCTTTGACGAGCGGCTGGAGTCCTTCACCGCCCAGGGCGTGCCCGCGGACCTCGCCGAGCGGGTGGCCGCCATGGTTCCCGCCTACTCCGCCTTCGACCTGGTCGAGATCGCCGCGGCGACCGGCCGCAGCGTGGAGGAGACCGCCGAGGTCTACTTCGACCTCGGTGAGCGGCTGCAGATCACCAGGCTGCGGGACCGGATCACCGCCCTGCCGCGCGATGACCGGTGGAACACGATGGCGCGCGCCGCGATCCGCGACGACCTGTACGCGGCCCACGCGGCCATCACCCGGGACGTGCTCCAGGTGACCGGCCCGGGCCACCCTGAGGAGCGCCTCGCCGACTGGGCCCGGCGCAACGAGCCGGCCGTCCAGCGCGCCGGGCAGACCCTGACCGAAATCTGGGAGAGCGACCGGTTCACTGTCGCGATGCTGTCGGTGGCGGTGCGTGCAATCCGCACTCTGGTGGACGCCAGTTCGCTGCCCGAGCATCCCTGATTCCGCATTGAGCGTAGATCCGGACCCGCCGTTGGCGGGCGATCGTCCTTTCGAATGCCCGCGCTCGCGTAGGCTTTCCCGCATGGCAGGTACCGATCCCGCAAATGAAATCTCGGAACTGTCGTCGACCCTCACCAGCGTGGAGTCCGTTCTCGATCCGGAGGCCATGCGGGGCGAAGCAGACAACCTGAGGGAGCGCGCGGCCGACCCGGGACTCTGGGACGACCAGGAGCGGGCCCAGGCGGTCACCCGCCGGCTGGCCTATCTCGAGGGGGAACTGAACCGGCTGGCCGGCCTGCGCCGCCGCCTCGACGACACCCGGGTGATGTTCGAGCTGGCTGAGAGCGAGCACGACGAGCCCACCCGGGAGGAAGCGAACCGTGATCTCGCGGCCCTGCGGCGGGAGATCGACCAGCTCGAGGTCCGGACCCTCCTGTCCGGCGAGTATGACTCCCGCGAGGCGCTGATCACGATCAACGCGCAGGCCGGCGGAGCGGACGCGGCCGACTGGGCCGAGGGGCTGCGGCGCATCTACCTGCGCTGGGCGGAGCGGCACGGGTACGCGAGCGAGGTCTACGACACCTCCTACGCGGAAGAGGCGGGCATCAAGTCCACCACATTCGCGATCAAGGCGCCCTACGCGTACGGCACGCTGCGCGGTGAGCACGGCACGCACCGGATGGTGCGCATCTCCAAGTACGACAACCAGGGCCGCAGGCAGACCTCGTTCGCCGGGGTGGACGTGATCCCGGTGGTGGAGCAGACCGACCACATCGAGATCCCCGACGACGACATCCGGGTCGATGTGTACCGTTCGAGCGGGCCCGGCGGCCAGGGCGTGAACACCACCGACTCGGCGGTCCGGCTCACCCACCTGCCCACCGGGATCGTGGTCTCCTGCCAGAACGAGCGCAGCCAGATCCAGAACCGGGCCAGCGCCATGACCGTGCTCCAGGCCAAGCTGCTGGAGCGCAAGCGCGCCGAGCAGGCGGCCAAGATGGCTGAATTGCGCGGTGACTCTTCAGGCAGCTGGGGAACCCAGATCCGAAACTATGTGCTGCACCCGTACCAGAACGTCAAGGACCTGCGCACCGGGCTGGAGACGGGGAACACCGCCGCGGTGATGGACGGCGAGATCGATGATTTCATCGAGGCTGAGATCCGCTGGCTGCGCAAGCAGCCCACCGGGGCGTGACCCCTCCCGGCTAGTGGGCCACCCGGGGCCCTGGTGACCCTCCCGGGTCCTGGTTGACCCTCCCGGCGCTAGTGGGCCACCTGCAGCATGACGGCCAGCGCCAGCGCGGCCAGCAGCAGCATGGCGATCACGGGCAGGGTCAGGCCGCCGGAGTGATGGTGCACCTGGGCCCGCGCCGACTGGCAGGCAGGGCAGCGTGCCTCGACCACCGGCCCCGCGCAGCTGGCGCAGATCAGGTCTTCGCAACTCATCTGGGTCCCTCCCTCAGCAGGCACCGGTGTCACTTCCGCGGTGTTGGACGTTCGGAGCCAGTTTCCCCCCTAGACTGGCCCCTGGCCAAACCGGACAGTCCGCCAGAGCCGGGAGGGCCGTACGGCGGCCGGATTCCGGCTGCGGCGTCCGCATTCTGTCGAGCGTTGTGATGGGCCTGTGATCCACTTCGATAACGTCACCAAGACGTACCCGAACCAGAGCCGCCCGGCTCTGGAGAACGTCACCATCGACGTCGAGAAGGGCGAGTTCGTCTTCCTGGTCGGGCCGTCCGGCTCGGGCAAGTCGACGTTCCTCCGGCTGGTCCTCAAGGAGGAGAGGCCGACCGACGGCAAGATTCACGTCGCCGGCAAGGATCTCGCCCGCCTCACCAACTGGAAGGTCCCGTATCTGCGGCGCAGGATCGGGTGCGTGTTCCAGGACTTCCGGCTGCTGCCGAACAAGAACGTCTACCAGAACGTGGCCTTCGCCCTCCAGGTCATCGGCAAGCCCCGGCGGTTCATCCGCAAGGTCGTCCCCGAGGTCGTGGACCTGGTCGGGCTGGAAGGCAAGCACGAAAGAATGCCCGACGAGCTGTCCGGTGGCGAGCAGCAGCGGGTCGCGATGGCCCGGGCGTTCGTGAACCGGCCGATGATCCTGCTGGCGGACGAGCCCACGGGGAACATCGACCCGGCCACCTCCATCGGGATCATGAAGGTGCTCGACCGGATCAACCGGACCGGGACCACGGTCGTCATGGCCACGCACGATGCGGCGATCGTGGACTCCATGCGCAAGCGCGTCATCGAGCTCGAGTACGGGAAAGTTGTGCGCGACCAGTCTCGCGGGGTGTACGGCCAGGCGTACTGACTAGCTCAGCGACCCATCCTGGGCTGCTGACGGGGGCTTGGGCGGTACCAGATACCGAGGAATTACCGAGGGATCAAGCGACCATGCGTGCACAGTTTGTCTTCCAAGAGGTCTGGACCGGCCTCCGGCGCAATCTCACGATGACGATTGCGCTGGTGGTCGTGGTGGCCATCAGCCTGTCGCTGCTGGGCACCGGCCTGTTGTTCGTCAAGCAGGTGGACAACACCCGGACCTACTGGCAGGGCCGGGTTCAGCTGTCCATCTACCTGTGCACGACGACCAGCGCGAGCCCGCAGTGCAAGCAGAACGGCCCGGCGACCGTCGCCCAGCGGAACTCGATCTACCACGACCTGACCGCGCTGCGGTCCCAGGGCGTGGAGGCGGTGTACTACGAATCGCAGTCCCAGGCCTTCCAGCGGTTCAAGAAGGACTTCGCGCAGGACCGGTCGTTCAGCAGCCTGGTCACCCAGAGCGAGATCCCGGACTCCTTCCAGGTGAAGCTGCGCAACGCGCAGGCCGATTACCCCGTGGTGGCCGGCACGGTCGCGGGCCGCCCCGGGGTGGACAACATCGTCAACGTCCAGTCGATCTTGTCCAACTTCTACAAGCTGCTCGACGGGGCGCGGAACGCGGTCATCGTGGTCGCGATCATCCTGGTCATCGCGGCCATCTTGCTGGTCGCCAACACGATCAGGCTGTCCGCGTTCAACCGCCGCCGGGAGACCAGCATCATGCGGCTGGTGGGCGCGTCCAATTTCTATGTTCAGCTACCCTTCTTGCTAGAAGGAATAATCGCGGGAATGTTCGGCTGGCTGGTCGCCGCCGGGTTGCTCATCGCCGTGAAGACGCTGGGCCTCGACACGCTCCAGCAGTACTTCCCCTACAACGTCCGGCTCAGCCTCGCCGACCTCATCGAGGTCATCGTCCTGGCCATGGTCATGGGAGTGGTGCTCTGTGGCGTCACGTCCTTCCTCACCCTCAGGCGCTACCTTCGCGCGTGACGCAGGCGGACGCTAAGGCAGTGGCATCCAAGGCAGCAGCATCCAAGGCAGCGGCATCCCGGCAGCAATCCACCGTGATCGCCCGCAACCGGCGGGCCAGGCACGACTATCACCTCGAGGACACCGTCGAGGGCGGCCTTGTCCTCACCGGTACCGAAGTGAAGTCGCTGCGCGCCGGCCGGGCGTCGCTGACCGATGGTTTCGCGCAGATCCAGGACGGGGAAGTCTGGCTGCACGGGGTGCACATCCCGGAGTACACCCAGGCCACCTGGACCAACCACGAGCCGCGGCGGCCCCGCAAGGTGCTGATGCACCGCAAGGAGATCGACCGGTTCGCCAGCAAGGTGGCCGAGCGGGGGCTCACCATCGTTCCGCTGTCGCTGTACTTCAAGGACGGGAGGGTCAAGGTCGAACTGGCCCTGGCCCGCGGCAAGCGAACCTATGACAAGCGGCACGATTTGGCCGAACGTGACGCCGCCCGGGAGGTAGAACGTGCCTTCCGGCGGCGCGGGTGATGGCGAAGCAGCCCGTGGCCTCCTACCGTAGACGTGGGGCGCATGCAGCCGCACGCCGGCACGCCACGCCCTTCGTCGGGGTCAAACGCGCTCCGCAGCCTGCCGTCGGCGGGCGCGTACCGCCGAGCGGCGGCATCGGGGGATTGGTGGGCGGCCTGCGCTCGAGGTCGCGGCAGCTGAAGCTGGGCGCCGCCGGTCTGGTGGTCCTCCTGCTGATCATCGGGGTCGCGGGCGGGTTCGCCAGCGGTGAGCCGTCCGCCGAACCGGCCGCGCAGCAGTTCCTGCTGGCCTGGGCCCAGGGGCAGTACAAGACCGCCGCCGCCCTGACCACCGGTGCCCCCGCGACCGTGACCACCGCGCTGCGTACCGCCTACCAGCAGCTGGGGGCGGCCGCCTACTACCTGACCATGGGCCCGATCGACCAGCATTCCGGCACTGCCGAGGTGCATTTCTTCGCGTCGGTGGACCTCGGCCAGGACGGCGCGCCCTGGAGCTACGAGGGCCGCTTCGCGATGCGCAAGACGTCGTCCGGCTGGCGGGTGCTGTGGAGTCCCTCGGTCATCAACCCCGGCCTGCGGCAGGGGCTGCGGATGGCCGTGGTGAGCCGGATGCCCCCCCGTGCCCCGCTGCTGGATGCGGGGGGCGGCGCGCTGATCCACCCGTCCCCGGCCTGGGTCGCCCAGGTCCGGCCCGGGCAGCTGACCCACCCGGAGCAGACGGCGAGCGCGTTCGCCGGCGTGGCCGGGCTGGATGACCAGCAGGTGCTCAGCGTGATCCGGGCCGCCCCGCAGACCCGCCCGCTGACGCTGGCGACGCTCTCCCCGGCGGCCTACGCCACGCTGCGCAAAAAGCTCCGCGGAGTCCCGGGCCTGCTCATGCGCCGCGTCTCGCTCCGCCTGTTCGACACCACCGCCGCCGACGTGACCGGCACGGTCGGGACAGAACTCGCGCCCGTGCTCCAGCAGCAGGGCGTCTCCTACCGGCCGGGGACCACGGTCGGCGTGTCCGGGCTGCAGGAGGTGTACCAGCGGAGGCTGGCGGGTTCCGCGGGGACCGCGGTGATCGCGGAGAACCAGGCTGGTCACCAGGTGGCGGTGCTCAAGCAGTGGAATGTCACCAAGGGAACCGCGGTCCGCACGACCATCGAGGCCGGAGTGCAGCGGGCCGCGACCAACGCGGTCGCGGGCCAGCCCGCCGCCGCGGCCATCGTCGCGGTGCAGGCCTCCACCGGCCACATCCTCGCCGTGGCCGACCACGCCGCCGGCCGGACCCGGGTGGATCCGCTGGCCGGGCACTACCAGCCGGGCGAGGCGTTCACGATCGTCTCCGCGGCGGCCCTGCTCGCCAAGGGCACGCAGCCGACCGTGCCGATTCCCTGCCTGCCCAGCACCAGGGTCGGCGGCCGGACCTTCACCAACGTCCCGGCCGTCTCGGCCCTCGGCGCCCAGCCCCCCTTCAGCACGGACTTCGCGCAATCGTGCGGCACGGCCTTCACCACGCTGTCGCAGGGGCTGACCGGCTCCCGGCTGGCCAGCACCGCGACGGCCTTCGGCCTCGGCGCCCAGTGGAAGCTGCCGCTCGGCGCGTTCTCCGGGTCGTTCCGGGCGTCGCAGTCCCAGGGCGGGCTGGCCGCGGACACCATCGGCGAGCAGGGGGTCCAGGTCAGCCCGCTGGCCATGGCGCTGGTCGCGGCGGGAGTGGACGCGGGAAAGTGGCATCCGCCCATGCTGGTGACCTCGCCACCCGATCCCGGCCTGACCCCGCGGGCGGTGGCCAGCGCGCAGACGGTGGGCTCGCTGCGCACGCTGATGCGCGACGCGGTCGTCTCCGGCGCCGCCCGCGGCGCCAACCTGGGCGGCAACCAGGTATACGGGCAGGTCGGGACGGCCCGGGCCTCGGCCGGCTCTAAGTACTGGGCGCACTGGTTCGTGGGTTACCGGGGCGGCGTGGCGTTCGCGGTGCTGGAGCTGACCAAGTCCCCGTCCACGTCGGCCGTCCCGGTGGGGACCGCGTTCCTGTCCGGCCTGGGCTGATCACCGGGCGCGGTTCCCGTGGCCCGGGCGGCGCCGTTTTCCTGCTCCTCCCGGCGGCCAGCACACGAGAAATGCCTACGCCACCGGGCATGCCGGCGGCCGGCGATTCCGTAACGCGAACTGGCCCAAGATTTTTGTGACTGAGAGCAACCATTCGACTACTCTCCGACGTCTTACCTAATGACTGGGGGCCGCTTGGGGGGTTGCGCCCCAGTCGCCGTGATGAGAACCGGACCTCATCTCGGGGGAGGTCCGGGCGTGAAGACCGGCCCCGACCCTGCCGGTCGACCCCCGTGGGCGCACTTCGGCCACCGCCAGCGCCCACGGGGGTGTCTCATCACCACGTGGGATGCCCGATGGGGCCCGCTTTGCGGGCCGACCATCGGGCATCTTGCGTTTACCTGGGTCACGCGGAATCCCGCTTGGCCGTTCGGCGTTGCATCCTGTAGCGTCCGGAAGGACGACTCAACAGGGGGTGACAGGCTTCGACTCCAGTAGATGATCCAGGGGAAGCGAGCCGAGGACGGCGGACATAACCTCGTTAACACTGTGACCGCAACCCTTACAAGTGCCAAGGTTAAGCGCACTCACCTCGCCCTCGCGGCCTAAATAACCGCGAGTTAAGAGGTTGTCAGCCCGGGAATGCCTCCGGCCCGGTGTCTGGCATCAGCTAGGAGGATCCACCGCCCAGCCCGGTCGCGGGACTGGTCGGGACATCTAACAGCGACTGAGCCCGTCGGCGGCCTGCCTGCAGGACTGCCGGGGCCGAGAAAAGCGACGCAGGCTGCGCTCGGAGAAGCCCTGGTGATGTACTGAAGGACGCGGGTTCGATTCCCGCCACCTCCACGAGATGAAGCCCGGCCCGTGTGTCTTCACGACACGCCGGCCGGGCTTCACTGCTTATGTGATCTGCCCCGAGCGCGAGCCCGGGTCACCCCGTCTGGCCGGCGCCGATGCCTGCGAGCTTGCACTGGGCCCGGGTCTGCCGGGACTGGCTGTCGGTGTGGGCGTAGGCGCTCCGGCAGATCGTCCGGGCCTTGCCCCCGCACGCGTGGATGACGGCCCCTCCGGTGGAACTCACCACCGAGAGGTTGATGCACCCGTTCCGGGACTGGTCGTAGTTGCCCTGATGCAGGCCGGACCACACCCCGACGCCCGCGAAGATCGCTAGCGCGCATACCCCGATCACTCCGATGACCCACTTGCCCCGGCGGGAAAGTGACTGCCCGAAGTGCTCCGGGTTGCGGCCTCTCATGCCCCCCGAGCATAAGGGACGTTGCTCAACTCAGGGCGGCCCAACCGGCGTAACACCCCAGGATGATGAGCACGATCGCGGTGATGACGCGGACCACGTTCACGTTGACGCAGCGGAGCAGGCCCTGGCCGCCGGCCACGGCGATGCCGGCCACCGCCGCCAGGGCGAGCAGGGCGCCGGTCCCGACCGACCACGGCGAGTGATAACGGGCTGCGAGGTTGATGGTGAGCACCTGGGTCAGGTCGCCCCACTCGGCCAGGAAGATCAGCGCGAACATGGTGATCGCGCTGCGCCGCCGCCGCATCGCCGCCTGCGGGGGATCGGCCCGATCCGGGTCATCTCGGCCTCGCAGCCCGTCGTAGAGCGCGAAACCGGCCCCCGCGAAGAATGTGAGGGCGACCGCGACTTCCACGGCCCGGTGGGGAAGGATGTCGATGAGCAGGACGCCCACGGTGGTGGCGATCACCACATGCACGGCGAAAGCCGCGGTCGCGCCCAGCCAGACAGCGAAGGGACGGCCCCGGGTGGCCATGACCAGGGAGGCGAACATGGTCTTGTCGGGCAGTTCGCCGAGGAAGATCACGGGGAAGACCGCGGCGGCGACGGCAAGGTTCACGCTGGCCCTTTTCTCTGCCGATCCGAGGGCCAATCTGCCAGCCGGAATGAGGACACGCCTTCACCCCGGCCACGGACAGGCCCGTGACGAGTGGGATGAAGGTCTCGCCCACCTGCATCCAGCGCAGGCCTGGCAACCGGGCGCGGTGAGCGCCAGCATGTCGATTACCAGCCGGGGGCTACTCCCCTTCGCCGCCAACGATAGTGCAGCGGGGGCCGATGACTGAGCCGAAGCCGGCGAATGGCGGAGACGGAGAAGGCGCCGGGAACCCCGGGCCGCAGCGCCCCACGCCCGGGCGGTTCTGGCGCGATTTCGAGCGGGGTCTCTCCCTGGCCCAGCTCACCCTGGTGCTGCCGGTCATCGTGCTGGTGCTGTCCGGGATCGGCGCGTTCATCTACGGGGTCGCGATCGCGGTGCATTCGGTGGTGGACATCGCCGATCGGCCCTTCGCCGTCCATAACCTGCGCTTGTTCCTCACTGAGATCGACCTGTTCCTGATCGGCGCGACCCTGATCATCGCCGCCATCGGCCTGTACGAGCTGTTCATCGCCCGGATCGACCCAGCCAACCTGCACCGCCCCCTGCCGGCCTGGCTGGAGATGAAGGACCTGAACGACCTCAAGGCCCGGGTCATCGCCATGATCATCCTGATTTGCGCGGTCACCTTCACGGACGAGCTGCTGGAGTTCGCCCGGCACACGCTGGAGGTGCTCTACCTGGCCGTGGGGGTCGGGGCCTTTATCCTCGCGCTGACCATCTACCTGCGGTTCAGCTCAGATAACGGTGGTGATCACGCATGACGGACGTGAGCAGCCCGGCCAGCCCCCTCCGGGTCACCGCGCAAGTACACGTGCGGGCCGACCCGCACGACGTCTGGAACCTCATGACCGACTGGTCCCGCCAGCACGAGTGGATCTGGGCCACCCAGGTGCGGGGCGGCCAGGGCCTGGGCGCCACCGTCGTCGGCTGGACCGGGGTGGGCCCGGTCGGCTTCGCCGACACCATGATCATCAGCGAGTGGGACCCGCCGTTCCGGTGCGTGGTCCGGCACACCGGCCGCGTCGTGCGCGGATCCGGGATATTCGAGGTGATCCCGGTCGGGGCGGAGTCCGAGTTCCGCTGGACCGAGGAGCTGGAACTGCCGCTGCCACCCGCGATGGGCAAGCTGGCCGGGCTGGTCATCCGGCCCATCGCGGAGCGGAGCCTGGCCTTCTCCCTGCGGCGGTTCGCCAGGCTGGTGTAGCCGCTGCGTCCTTGGACATACTGGCGTCTGAGGCACGGACCCGTGGAGCGCTGGCCTCTGGACACGCCGGCCGGGCGAGCCTATCCTTGACTGTATGGTCAGTCAGGACTTTGCCTTCCCCGCCGCGTCTCCGGTCCGCCCGCCTGCCCCGCTCGACGAGGCGGCCGTGCAGGAGTCGCTGCGGCCGTTCGGCAGCAGCCGGATGCTGCCGCGTGCCGCCTACGTGGACCCGGACGTGTTCGCCTGGGAGCAGAAGCACTTCTTCGGCGGCGGCTGGATGTGCGCGGGACGCAGTTCGCAGACCCCGGCCGCCGGGGACATGCGCGCCGAGCCGGCCGGCGAGGGCAGCGTGCTCATCGTCCGCGGCGATGACGGCACGCTCCGCGCGTTCGCCAACTTCTGCCGCCACCGCGGCCACGAACTCCTGCCGTGCGGCGCTACCGCGCAGGCCGGCGTCATCATCTGCCCCTACCACTCGTGGACCTACGGCCTGACCGGGAACCTGCGCGCCGCCGCAGGCTTCAAGAACCGGCCCGGCTTCGACGCCGGCGCCTGGGGTCTCGTCGAACTCCCGATGGAGGAGTGGCACGGGCTGGTTTTCGTTGCGGGATCTGGAACTACCGGGCCGCTCGCCGGCAGTCTGGGGACCCTGGACGAGCTGATCGCCCCGTACGAGATGGGCAGGCTCGTGGTGCGGGGGCAGCACGACTACGAGGTCGCGTCCAACTGGAAGATCCTCACCGAGAACTACCACGAGTGCTACCACTGCCCGCAGATCCACCCGGAGCTGTGCAAGGTCAGCCCGCCGAAGAGCGGCGAGAACTACGCGGACCCCGGGACCTGGGTGGGCGGCTGGATGGACCTGCGCGACGGCATGACCACGATGTCGCTGGACGGCACCAGCCGCGGGGTGCCGCTGCGGAACCTGGACGCCACCGGCCTGCGGACCGTTATCTACGTCAACGTGTTCCCCAACGTCCTGCTCAGCCTGCACCCGGACTACGTGATGACGCACCGGCTCACCCCGCTGGCCGCGGACCGGACCCGGATCGAGTGCACCTGGGCGTTCGCGCCCGAGGCCGTGGACGCACCGGGGTTCGACCCCGGCTACGCGGTGGACTTCTGGGACATCACCAACCAGCAGGACTGGCACGCCTGCGAGTCGGTGCAGCGCGGGCTGACCGCGCCGCAGGCCGTCCCCGGCCCGCTGTCCGCCGAGGAGGACGCGGTCTACCAGTTCGTGACCATGATCGCCCGTGGCTACCTGGGCCAGCCGGTGTGGAACACCGGCAGCGTCACGGCCACCCCCACCGCCGTCGGCTGAACCACCGTCAGCTGAACCCCCGGGGGCTGAACCACCGGGGGCTGAACCACAGGGGGCTGACGCAGCCTTCCTGGCTAGCCCTCATGGCCGGGGATCCGGCGCGGCAGGGCCAGCACCAGCACCAGGGCCAGGACCACGAAGCCCACGTTGACCAGCAGGGCCAGTTCCGCGCTGTGGCTGAACGCGACGGCCGCGGCGTCCGGGCCGGGCCGCACGGTCAGCGTGCCGAACAGCACCGTGCCGATGATCGCGATGCCCAGCGCGGTGCCGATCCGCTGGGCGGTGCCCAGGATGCCGCTGGCCGTGCCCGCGTCCCGGCGCGGCACGGTGGCCAGCACGAAGTCCTGGTTCGGCGCGATCGTCATGCCGTTGCCCAGGCCGGCCACGAACAGCGGCGCCACCAGGTACCAGCCGCTGACCGCGGGCGCGGTGAGGTGCACCACCAGGACCGCGAACCCGAGCCCGGCGATGACCAGGACGCAGCCGGAGACCAGGACCATCCGGCCGAGCCAGGCGGACAGCTTGTCGCTGCGCGCCGCGGCGACCAGGCTGCCCACCGAGAACGGCGCGAGGACCAGGCCGGTGACCAGCGCGCTGTGCCCGAGCCCTTCCTGCCACAGGATCGACAGCGTGAAGAACACGCTGGCAAAGCCGGCGAAGTAGACCACCGCGAAGATCGCCCCGGCCGAGAACGACATCTGCCCGAGCAGCCCGGGCTTGAGCAGCGGGTCACCGCCGCGCCGGTCCTCGCGTATCTCCCACGCGGCGAGCAGCGCGAAAGCGACGACGCACCCGCCGAGGCAGGCCCAGCACCAGGCGGGCCAGCCGGCCTGCTGCCCCTCGACCAGCGGGATCAGCAACAGCAGCAGCGCCGCGGTGAGCAGGGCGAGGCCGACCGGATCGAACCCGCGCCGGGCGCGCGCGGCCGGGCGGGGCAGCAGCCAGGCCGCCAGCGGCACCGTGACCACGCCGATGAACAGGTTGACCAGGAACACCCAGCGCCACCCGTCCCGGGCCCCGGCCGCGGCGATGATCAGGCCGCCGAGCAGTGGCCCGAGCGCGGTCGACACGCCGATGGTCGCGCCGAGGATGCCGAAGGCCCGGGACCGGGCCGGCCCGGTGAAGGACAGCTGGATGGTAGCCGCGATGGCCGGGTAGAACACCCCGGCCCCGAACCCCTGCACCACCCGGGCGATGACGATCTCGGCCGGGTGCTGCGCGACGCCGCAGGCCACGCTGGCCAGGGTGAAGATGGTGAGGCCGATGAGAAAGAGGGGCTTGTGGCCGAACCGGTCGCCGGCCCTCCCGGCGGGCACCAGGGCCAGGCCGTAGGCCAGCGCGTAGCCGGCCACGATCCACTCCAGGCTGGACGCCGGGGCGTGCAGCCCGGTGCGGATGCTGGGCAGGGCCACGTTGACGATCGTGGTGTCG